>CASFCZ010000001.1 GCA_949293325.1 uncultured Eubacteriales bacterium
AGAGCATCGCCTTGCCAAGGCGAGGGTCGCGGGTTCGAATCCCGTCTCGCGCTTATTTTAACTTTATAAAGAATAAAGCCTTATAGGGCTGTCGCCAAGCGGTAAGGCAACGGATTCTGATTCCGTCATCCGCAGGTTCGAATCCTGCCAGCCTTGTTTTAAGAAAGGGAGCTGTCAAATTTTTTGGCGGCTTTTTTTCTGTTTATTTATTGTTTCCATGGCTGTTTAAGTGACAGCCTTTTTTTGTTGCATAAAATTACGGATTTTAACTCAAATTAAATACAGGAAAGGAGCTGATTTTTTTTGTTTATATTTAAATGTATGAGATATCTACCCCTTATTATTCTGCTCCTTGCAGCGGTGGGGATAGCCTTTATCTGTATGGGTCAGGGCAGAGATTACTCTGACAGCACTTTTGTTTTTTCCGATACAGGGCAGGTGTAGGTTTTGGGAGATATTTATATCAAGCCGAATAAAAAATATACTACCTCGGAAACAGGAGCCGTGCATATAGGTGATATTGCAGAGGTATATGCCGAGGGAGGGCTGAAAAAACACGTTGAGATGCTTAAGATAATGGAAATAAGGGAGGATACCAACAAATGTTACCTTGTTTCTGTTATGGATATAATAAAGCGTATTGATACAGCCCTGCCTGGACATACCGTCAATAATGTGGGGGAAATGGATATTGTTGTGGAGTATAACAGGGGTAAGGACAAAAACAGCAGACTGTGGCAGGGTATAAAGATTATATTTGTATCCTTACTCCTCCTGTCAGGTTCCGCAACTGCCATTATGAGCTTTCACTCCGATGCCCAGATACCGACGGTGTTTGAAAATTTCTATTATATCTTCTTTAACGAGCATGTGGAAAATCCCATGATTATTGATCTGCCCTATTCCATAGGTCTGGCTGTTGGAATAATAGTATTCTTCAACCATTTTTCAGGAAAGAAGCTTACCAATGACCCTACGCCTATTGAGGTGGAAATGAGTATTTATGAGGATCAGGTATCGGATAATATTATTGATAATCTGAATACGGAGAAATCTGATGGAAATAATTAAATATCTTATATTGATAATTCTTGGGCTAGGGGCAGGCATTGTCATTGCAGGAGCAGTTTTTGCCTTTATTGCCATTATAGGTATAGTGCCCCGCCTTGCAGATAAAACCGGTACCAGGAAATATGTTTCTCTTTATGAGGAGGCAATTATATTCGGCGGACTTTTCGGTTCTGCCTCAATGGTGCTGGATATGTATATACCTATAGGCAGAACAGGAGCTGTCCTCTATGGGATTTTTACCGGTATCTTTTACGGCTGTCTGGCAGTTTCTCTGACTGAGGTTCTGGATGTGCTTCCCATACTTGCAAGACGTATACGGGTAAGGCAGGGCCTCAGATGGTTTGTAACGGCACTGGCATTGGGCAAACTCTTTGGCTCTTTGCTCTATTACTTTATGCCGGGATTTTATTATACGTGAGGTGTGTTATGGATAAAGAAAAACAGCGTGAGTATCAAAAAATGGTTGAAAATGCCTCCCCCAACAGTCCTGTTGTTAAAGACTGCATCCGTGCCTTTTTTGTGGGGGGCATTATTTGTACCATAGGTCAGCTTATTATGAATTTTTGCCTTAATATGGGTGCGGATATGAAGGATGCCTCCACCTATACCTCCGTTATTCTTGTGGTTACTGCCTCTGTACTTACGGGTCTGGGCATATACGGCAAGCTTGGCAAATTTGCAGGGGCAGGTTCCATAGTGCCTATTACAGGTTTTTCCAATTCCGTTACCTCCCCTGCGGTGGAGTTTAAAAAGGAGGGCTATATACTGGGTGTAGGTTCAAAGATATTCCTTATAGCAGGACCTGTTATTCTCTACGGAGTTATTTCTTCAATGCTTGTGGGAATAGTATATTATTTTGTGAGGTGATATAGGTGGCTGTGCATATAGGCAAGCAATCCGTTAAGTTTGATTTGTGTCCTGTGGTGACGGCAACTGCCTCAACTGTAGGCACAAAGGAGGGTGAGGGCCCCCTCAAAGATTATTTTGACGTTATTTTAAAGGATAACCTTGCAGGTAAGGATACATGGGAAAAGGCCGAAAGTGAAATAGCAAGACAAAATATAAGCCTTGCCATTAAAAAGGCAGGTCTGAAAAATGAGGATATTGACTATATCATAACAGGGGATCTCCTTAACCAGTGCTGTGGCAGTACCTATGGCATACGTGATATGGGTATACCTTATTTTGGTGTGTTCGGTGCCTGTTCTACAATGGGGGAGGCAATGGCTCTGGGCTCCCTCCTTGTGGACGGAGGAGGAGCAAAGCGGGTTGTGGCTGCTGCTTCAAGTCATTTCTGCTCTGCGGAAAAACAGTTTCGTTTTCCCCTTGAGCTGGGAACACAGCGTCCACAGACCGCCACATGGACCGTTACCGGTGACGGAGCTGCGGTTATTGAACGTAAGGGCAAGGGTCCGAAAATAACCGGTATCACTACAGGTAAAATAGTGGATATGGGTATTACCGACGGTAATAATATGGGTGCTGCCATGGCTCCTGCCGCCGCCGATCTTATAGAAAGACATTTAAAGGACTTTGGGGTGGCACCTGACCATTACGATGTAATAGCCACAGGTGACCTTGGCTATGTGGGACACGCCCTTGTACATGAAATGCTGGAAAAAAAGGGGATTACCCTTGGAGACAGATATATTGACTGTGGTATAGAGATTTTTGACAGAAAAACCCAGGATACCCATTCGGGAGGCAGTGGCTGTGCCTGCTCGGCTGTTACCTTTGCAGGTATGCTTTACAGCAGATTAAAGTCGGGAGAAATTAACCGACTGCTGTTTATCCCTACAGGTGCCCTTATGAGCCCCACAAGTCTGGGTCAGGGTGAAAGCATAGCAGGTATTGCCCATGGGGTAGTTATTGAGAATGTGGGGTGATGTAATGGACTATATCAAGGCATTTATCGTAGGAGGTATCATTTGTGTTATAGGTCAGATACTTATTGATAAAACAAAGCTTACCTCTGCAAGGATACTTGTACTCTTTGTTGTTGTGGGCTGTATACTGGGGGGACTGGGACTATACCAGCCTCTGGTAGACTTTGCAGGGGCAGGTGCAAGTGTTCCCCTTCCCGGCTTTGGCAATCTGCTGGCAAGGGGTGTAAAAGAGGAGATAGATCAGGTGGGTGCCCTTGGCATATTGACAGGAGGCTTTAAGGCATCTGCGGCGGGTATATCCGCTGCCATTGTGTCAGCCTTTATTATGTCCCTGATTTTTGATCCAAAGGAAAAATAGGAGGGTATATAATGTTTGAAATCAGGCTTGAAAGCATAGGCGGCTTAGGTGCTAACCTTGCAGGAAAGCTTCTGGGGGAGGCTGCTGCCTGTCATATGGGTTTAAATGCCCAGAGCTTTGCAGAGTACGGCTCGGAAAAAAGGGGTTCACCTGTAAAGGCGTATGTCAGATTTGCTTCCTTTCAGGAGCCTATGCGTATTTCCTCCCCTGTCCGCAACCCGGATCTTCTCGGAATATTTTCCATGGGTGTGGCAGGTAAGGAAAACGTTACATCAGGTATAAAAAGGGATACGGGGGTAGTGGTGAATACTTCCATTTCTCCCGAAAGTACAAGGGAGCGGCTTAAGCTGCCACCGTGCACCCTTTATACAATAGATGCCACTTCTGCTGCCATGGAGCTTAAAACCAGGGTGAATATGATTATGCTTGGGGCATTATGTGCAGCTAAAAAGGAAGTGGATTTGTCCTGTGTAAAGGCTGCCGTAAGGGACAGCCTTGGCAAAAAATACCCTGAAATGTTTGAATCCAATCTCAGGGGTATTGACTATGGTTATAATAATGCCCTTAAATATACCGTTCCCGATGACGGAAAATATCCTTGTCTTGAATATAAGGAGGTAAGGCGGGCATGGGGCTGGGATAATGCCCCCTTAGGTGGTGTCAATCCCCTTTTCGGCAGTACGGTAACTAACAGACTTGACAGCTCCAGGGAAGGCTATATACCCATATTTAATAAGGATAAGTGCATTAACTGCGGACTTTGTGATACTGCCTGCCCTGATATGGTATTCCAGTTTGCTGAAGGGGAATACAAGGGTAAGACATCCCCTGTCAATTTGGGTATAGATTACTATCATTGCAAGGGTTGTCTTCGCTGTGTGGAGGTATGTCCTACCGATGCCCTTGAGCCGGGAAAGGAGTCGGACTTTAATGTTAAGGAACATAATATGGGATGTATTCATCTTCTGGACAAGTCCTTTACCTTTGATAATGTTGGGGCAGACGGAATAGTTACGGGAGAGTCAACTGTAAGGAGTGAGGAGAGGTAAAATGGAGCGAGTGTTTAAAAGCGGTAACGAGGCAGCTGCATACGCTGCAAAGCAGATTAACTATCACCTTATGGGTTATTACCCCATTACCCCCTCAACACAGGTGGCGGAAAATATAGATCTTATGGTAAGTGAAGGTGTATGCGATACCGTACTTATTGCTGCCGAAGGTGAGCACAGTGCCGCAGGTGTATGCTACGGTGCCAGTGCAGGTGGCGGCAGGGTAATAAATGCCACCAGTGCAAACGGACTTTTATACGCCCTAGAGCAGCTGCCGGTACAATCAGGCACAAGACTGCCAATGGTAATGAATGTAGCGTGCAGGGCGGTGTCGGGACCCCTTTCCATTAAGGGGGATCACAGCGATATTATGTATGCCCTTAACTGTGGCTGGATTATTCTCTTTGCCAACAATGCCATGGAGGTATACGATTTCAATATTATTGCTCTCCGCCTTGCAGAAAAGGTAAGACTTCCTGTTATAGTTGCCTACGACGGCTTTTTTACATCACATCAGAAACGTGTAATTGATGTGCTGGAGGATGATAAGGTCAGAAAATTTGTAGGGGAATACAAGGCCCATGTAACCGCCCTTGACCCCGATAAGCCTGTTACCATAGGCTCATATATGAATGAGCCTGATCTTATGAACAACAAATATCAGCTTAACCTTGCAATGGAGGAAGGCGCAGAGGAGCTGAAGGCACTTTTCAGGGAATATGCAGACCTTAGCGGAAGAAGTTACATGCCTGTGGAGGGATATTGCTGTGAGGATGCAGAGGTAATACTTTTTATTTTAGGCTCATCCTTTGATACAGCCTGTGAGGCTGTAGACAGACTCAGAAGCCGTGGAAAAAAAGTAGGTGTAGTATGCAGTCATTGCCTTCGCCCCTGTTTCGGAAAGGAGCTTGGGGATGTAGTCAGAAATGCAAAGGTTATTGTGGCGGCAGACAGACAGGACAGTTACGGTGCCCATGGTGGCAATATGAGTATGGAGCTTAAGGCTATCCTTAAGGATAATGAAATAAATGCGAAGGTTATTACAAGGGTATACGGCCTGGGAGGTCTGGAGCTTTATCCGGAGGATGCGGAAAAAATGCTGATGTCCGCCTTTGAGGGAAATGTAAAACCCTTTGAATATTACGGTGTATACAGAGGCAGGACAGGAGAGGACAAAAGGGAGTATTTTGAAAGTGTAACAGAAAAAAATGCCCTTAAGGAATATACGGGAAATATAAAAAATTCCACCCTTATGCCCAGAAGACTTCAGGCAGGGCATGGTGCCTGTCCCGGCTGCGGTATTCCCATTAATGTAAATCTTCTTTTAAAGGGAATAGAGGGTAATGTAGTGCTTCTTTTCCATACGGGCTGTGGTATGGTGGTAACCACCTCTTATCCCAAGACGGCTTTTACCGTCAATTATGTACACAATCTTTTTCAGAACGGTGCAGCAACTCTGTCCGGACTTGTTGAAATGTGTCACGAACGTATAAGACGGGGAGAGCTTGCTGACAGGGATATAACCTTTATTATGGTAAGTGGTGACGGTGGACTTGACATAGGTCTTGGCAGTGCCCTGGGAGCAGCCTTCCGCAACCATCATATGATAATATTTGAGTATGACAACGGTGGCTATATGAATACAGGCTATCAGCTCAGCTATTCCACCCCCATGGGTGCAAAAAGCGCAACCAGCCATGTAGGTAAAGACAGATTCGGTAAAAGCTTTTTTCATAAGGATAACCCGCAAATATTTGCTGCTGCCGGTATACCCTATGTTGCCACCTGTGCCGAGAGCAATCCGGGTGACTTTATAAGGAAGGCAGCTAAGGCACAGCATTATGCAAAGGAAAGGGGACTTGCCTATCTTAAGGCAATATCAGCCTGTCCACTTAACTGGAATGATAACCCACGATATGAGCGCAGTGTTATAGATGCTGCCGTAAAGTGTTGTTATCATCCCCTTTATGAGGTGGAGGAGTCGGTAACAAGGCTGAATTATGACCCTGATGCAAAGGGAGAGAGGATAGCCGTAGGGGATTGGTTTAAAATGATGGGTCGGACAAAGCACCTTACACTTGATAAATATTCACATATACTTGAAAAAGTACAGAATGATGTTGATCGACGCTGGGAAAGACTCAAGGCAATGTCAGAGAGTAAGATATTATAGAAAATACCCCAATAAGCCATGCTTCAACATAAAATATATATTGTGTGCTGAATGCAGAGCATATTGGGGTATTTATAAACAAACGGATAAAAAATGGGCAATCAATATCCGTTTGCCAAGGTCATGACACACCCGGACAGTAGGGGTTAGGGTCTGCATAAGTGCCTCCCGCAGGGGCTGCACATTCGGGCATGTAAGACTCTCTTAAGGTCTGTTAAGGTAACAGACCTTAAGACAATCAGGGAGAAAAAAAGACTCATACACGTATTACCGTGTATGAGTCTTGCTGTTTAAGATAAACCCGGACGCCTTAGCGTCGAGATGCCGGATTTACCATACATTGCTGTACCAACTACTCCCTCATAGCTTAGATGTTTTAATTATAATAGGATGAGAATTAATTGTCAACATAAAAAACTTATGTAAAAACATTATAAGACAGAAGTGCAAAACGTTGTTTTGTATAAAAAAATCACTTTATTTTGTATAAAACTAACAAAAATTTGTTGATTTGGTTATTTTTCAACTAAAATTTATTGACAAGTCAGTTAGCTGACGGTATAATTTACCTCAAGGTGCAGTTATTGCAGCCCCTTTGCAATGAGGCAGAGTTGGTAAGACAGCGTAGTTCTCATTTGCGCTGTCTTTTTTTTGACTGAATGGGTCTGAGCTGCATAAAAGACACATAACATAAATTAAATGCAAAATTCACCATTTTGCAGCACAAACAAGGAGGAAGCTTTTTTATGAATTACGTTGATAAGGTTTTAAGCGATTTAATTGCAAAAAATCCAGCCCAGCCAGAGTTCCATCAGGCAGCTACAGAGGTACTTACTACTCTTAAGCCTGTTATTGATGCAAATCCTAAGTTCCAGGAGGCTGCTTTACTTGAAAGGCTTGTTGAGCCTGAAAGACAGATTATGTTCAGAGTACCTTGGATTGATGATAACGGCAAGGTACAGGTAAACAGAGGCTTCAGAGTACAGTTTAACTCTGCTATCGGACCTTACAAGGGCGGTCTTAGATTCCATCCATCAGTAAACCTCGGTATCATTAAGTTCCTTGGTTTTGAGCAGATCTTCAAGAACAGCCTTACAGGTCTTCCTATCGGCGGCGGTAAGGGTGGTTCCGACTTCGATCCTAAGGGCAAGAGCGATAACGAAGTTATGAGATTCTGCCAGAGCTTTATGACAGAGCTTTACAGACATATCGGTGCTGACGTTGACGTACCTGCAGGTGATATCGGTGTAGGTGGCCGCGAGGTTGGTTATATGTACGGTCAGTATAAGAGAATTACAGGCCTTTATGAGGGCGTACTTACAGGTAAGGGTCTTACTTTCGGTGGTTCTCTTGTAAGAACAGAGGCTACAGGCTACGGTCTTGTTTACCTTGTTGAGGAGATGTTAAACGTTAAGGGTGACAGCTTCAAGGGTAAGACAGTTGTTATCTCAGGTGCAGGTAACGTTGCTGTATATGCTGCTGAAAAGGCTACTCAGCTTGGTGCTAAGGTAGTAAGCTTCTCCGATTCAACAGGTTATGTATATGACAAGGACGGCGTTGACATCGAGTACGTTAAGGACCTTAAGTTCAACAGAAGGGGCAGACTTTCCGAATATACTTCCCATAAGGCTTCTGCTGAGTACCATGAGGGTAAGGGTGTTTGGAACATTAAGTGTGATATCGCTCTTCCTTGCGCAACTCAGAACGAGCTTAATGAAGAAGATGCAAAGACACTTGTTGCTAACGGCTGTAAGGCAGTAGGTGAGGGTGCTAACATGCCTTCAACTCTTGAGGCTATTGCAGTATTCCAGAACAATGGCGTTCTCTTTGCTCCTGCTAAGGCTGCAAATGCCGGTGGTGTTGCTACTTCCGCACTTGAAATGAGCCAGAACAGTGAAAGACTTTCATGGACATTCGAAGAGGTAGATGCTAAGCTTAAGAACATTATGGTTAATATCTGCCACAACATGATGGATAGTGCTGAGGAATACGGCATGAAGGACAACTATGTTGCAGGTGCTAACATTGCAGGCTTCCTTAAGGTTGCTGATGCTATGATGAGCCAGGGTATTGTTTAATATTTAATGCTATATATAATAAAGGGGCTTGCCTTCGGGCAGGCTTCTTTTTTTTTGTTGCATAAAATAATTTGTTATGTTAAAATAAAATTAATAATATTGAACAATAAATAATTATATAAGGAGGAATGAATATGAGATACGGAAAAACATTATGTACATGTCTGAGTTTAATGACATTTATGTGTATGTGTCATACCAATGTTTTTGCACAGGAAAGTATACTTTATGGAGATGCTGACATGAGCGGCAGGCTTACGTCTAACGATGCGGCTCTTATTGAATACAAGGTAAATAATATGGATTATATGCTGCCCATAGAGTATAAAACAGCGGACTATATGGAGTATCTTGATGTTAACTACGATTCTCAGCTCAGTGCAGCAGATGTCTCCTATGTGTATCAGAAGGTGTTGGATTCTGAACTGGTTTTACCTGTGGAAACTGACAAAAAAATCAAGCTTGCTATTGAAAAGACAGGCTGGGCTTATCCAAATGTGGCATTCTGGTCACTGGCAAACTATCCGGATACATCAGAGCATACCTATATTGTTACATTGTATAAAAACGGAGTAAAGGTAGATGACTATACTGTTACAGCAGAACCTTCAAGTAAGGATGGAATATTTTTTGAAACCGGCAGAGTAGGGGCACATATTGACTTTACAGATGTTATAGGTAAGGATGTATCAGGGGCATATACCTTCAGCGTCAAAGCAATAGGAGATAATATTTCCACATTGGACAGTGATATTGTTACAGATACGGTACCATATATTTATAATGACCCTGAAAAGGGAGATAATGCTGTTTCTGTAGCCTCTGACGGTACTATACAGATTAAGGTGAAAAATATCCCTTTGCCATACCAGTGGATTTATTCGGTGGATAATGACAATATAGAACTTGTTTCTGAGTCATTTGCCCCGGAGTATAATGCCTATTATGATTATGAACCTATTGTACCCGGAGCCGGTACTTGTTTCAGATATAACTATAAGCCTGTAAAGCCCGGTGAAACAGTAGTTAAATTTGAGTATGTCAGTTTAGAAGACAGTGAGGATATACTTGATTCAAAGACAGTCAGACTGAAAATCAATGAGGATTTAAGTGTAAGCATAGCCGAAGAAGTAAACAGCTGAAAGAATAATATGACAATATGTTCCGGGACTGACTTTCCCTCACAAGAAACAGAATGTTTTCTGTAGTGTAAAACACGTCAGTATAACCCCCATTTTTGTTTAAAAATGGGGGTTAATACGTATTTTGCAAATCTTTTTAATATTTCTTGAACACTTGTGTGTTATGGTGTATAATGTAACTAAAAATTTATGGAAATCGGAGGTTTTTTGATTATGAGTGTTAATTTAAAGGGTAGGCACTTCCTTAAGATAATTGACTTTACACCTGAAGAAATAACATATCTTCTTGATCTGGCTGCCCGGCTTAAGGCACAGAAAAAGCAGGGCATTTATGACCCTTGCCTTAAGGGAAAAAATATAGCTCTTATTTTTGAAAAAACAAGTACAAGAACCCGTTGTTCCTTTGAGGTGGCAGCCTACGATATGGGTATGGGTGTTACATATCTTGATCCATCAGGCTCACAGATAGGCAAAAAAGAAAGTATTGCCGATACAGCCCGTGTCCTTGGCAGAATGTATGACGGTATCGAGTACAGAGGATTTGAACAGAGCATAGTTGAGGATCTTGCAGCCTATGCAGGTGTACCTGTATGGAACGGACTTACAAATGAGTCCCATCCTACACAGATGCTGGCTGATCTGCTTACAATACGTGAGCATTTTGGCAGACTTAAGGGTATTAAATTCGTATACATGGGAGATGCCAGATATAATATGGGCAATTCCCTTATGATAGCCTGTGCTAAAATGGGCATGAATTTTACCGCCTGTACAAGTAAGGAGTTTTTTCCTGACAGCAAGCTCGTTGAAAAGGCAAAGGAAATTGCAGCTCAGACAGGAGCAGAGATTACCCTCAGCGAAGATGTTGCTACAGCTACAAAGAATGCGGATGTTATATATACGGATGTGTGGGTGTCTATGGGCGAGCCTGACGAGGTATGGGCAGAACGTATCGAGAAGCTGATGCCTTATCAGGTAAATAGGGCTGTTATGGGAAATGCCGGTGAAAATGCAGTATTTATGCACTGCCTGCCAGCTTTCCATGATCTTAATACAACTATAGGTAAGCAGATAAGTGAAAAATTCGGAATTACAGAAATGGAGGTTACCAATGAGGTGTTTGAATCATCTCAGTCTATCGTATTTGATGAGGCAGAAAATCGCATGCACACGATAAAGGCTGTTATGTATGCCACCCTTATGGATAAATAATTATGAGCGAAGAAATTAAAAAACCGGTTATATATAGTGCAATGCAGCCATCAGGTGTACCATCCCTTGGTAATTACCTGGGTGCATTAAAAAATTGGAAAAATTTGCAGCAGGACTACGACTGTATATTTGCCATTGCCAATATGCACGCCATTACAGTAAGACAAAATCCCACTGAGCTGAGGAAAAAAACCAGAGATCTTATTACGCTGTTTATGGCTATAGGTATCAGCCCTGAGGATAATATTCTTTATATTCAGTCTGATGTTAAGGCACATGCAGAGCTTGCATGGATACTTAACTGCTTTACCTACATGGGTGAGCTTAGCAGAATGACTCAGTTTAAGGATAAATCAGCCAAGCATGCTGATAATATTAATGCAGGTCTTTTTACCTATCCTGTACTTATGGCAGCTGATATTCTTCTTTATCAGGCAGATCTTGTACCTGTAGGTGAAGATCAGCGTCAGCATCTGGAGATAACCAGAGATATTGCAGAGAGATTTAATAACCTTTACGGTGATGTATTTAAGTTGCCTGAGGGCTTTATTCCAAAGACAGGTGCCAGGATAATGGGACTTCAGGATCCTACAAAGAAAATGAGTAAGTCAGATACCGGTAATGAAAATAATGTTATTCATTTGCTGGATGATATTAATCTTATAGCAAATAAGATAAAGCGTGCAGTTACAGACTCTGACAATGAGGTAAGATTAAGCCCTGACAAGCCGGGTATTTCAAACCTTCTTAATATTTACGGTGCCGTAACCGGAATGACTGCTGAGGAAGCACAGAATGAATTTAAGGGTACAGGCTACGGTGAATTTAAAAAGTGTGTTGCCGATGCTGTAGTTGCAGAGATAAAGCCTATTCAGGACAAGTTTAAGGAACTTAGTGCAGATAAGGAATATATTGATAAGGTAATTAAAGAGGGTGCTGAGAAGGCTTCCTATATTGCAAACAAAACCTTAAGGAAAGCTCAGAAAAAAGTAGGTTTTCCCGTATAATATATATTAGCCATTACTGTTGTATGGATTGTCCCCAAAAGTCTGACTTTTTGGGGACATTTTATATTTCGATAAAAAGTCAATATACAATAATAAAGAGCGGAAATCTGAGATTATACAGATAACCGCTCTGATTTTTATTCACATATTTATAGTGAACCAATACCTATGTTATTTTCAATCAACACATGCAAGGGCCTGTGTAATATCAGCAATTATATCATCAACGTTTTCAATACCTACTGACATTCTTATAAGGTCAGGAGATACACCGCACTCTACAAGCTGCTCATCAGTAAGCTGTCTGTGGGTGGAGGAAGCAGGATGAAGTACACTTGTACGTGCATCAGCTACGTGACAAACAATAGCTGCCATCTTAAGACTGTCCATAAATTTAATGGCAGCAGCCTTACCACCTGCAACACCGAAGGAAATTACACCACTGCATCCCTTTGGAAGATACTTAGATGCAAGGTCATGGTACTTGCTTGACTTAAGTCCCGGATAGTTTACCCATGCAATCTTAGGATTATTCTCAAGGAATTCAGCTACTTTCTGAGCATTCTGGCAATGTCTTTCCATTCTGAGGTGTAATGTTTCAAGTCCCAGATTAAGGAGAAAGGCATTCATTGGAGCAGGTGTTGATCCGAGATCCCTCATCATCTGTACACGTGCCTTGGTAATAAAGGCTGCCTTGCCGAAGCTTTCGGTATATACTACACCATGGTAGGACTCATCAGGCTCAGTAAATTCAGGGAATTTACCGCTTGTCCAATCAAATTTGCCACTGTCTACAATAACTCCGCCCAGAGCTGTTGCATGTCCGTCCATATATTTTGATGTGGAGTGAATAATAATATCTGCACCGTACTCAAATGGATTGCACAGGAAAGGAGTAGGGAAGGTATTGTCAATAACAAGTGGTATATTGTTGCTGTGTGCAAGCTGAGCAAATTTTTCAATGTCCAGTACATCAAGGGATGGATTGGAAAGAGTTTCGCCAAAGATAGCCTTTGTATTTGGCTTAACAAATTTCTGAAGCTCATCAAGTGGCAGCTCTGCATCTACAAATATACATTCAATACCCAGCTTTTTAAGAGTAACGCCAAAAAGATTAAAGGTACCTCCATATATAGTTGAAGCACTTATTATACTGTCACCGCTGTGGCAGATGTTAAGTATGGTAATAAGGTTTGCTGCCTGACCTGATGAGGTCATCATAGCACCTACACCACCTTCAAGGTCAGCAATCTTTTCCTCAACATAGCCTACAGTTGGATTGGCAAGTCTTGTATAGAAGCAACCGCTTTCCTTTAAGTCAAACAGGTCACCCATTGTCTGTGTGGAGTCATACTTGTATGTAGTGCTCTGTACAATAGGTATTACTCTTGGTTCGCCGTTAGCGGGAGAGTATCCCGACTGAATACACTTTGTTTCTATCTTCATCTTAAAGCCTCCGTATATTATTTTTAGTCGATTATAGCACAATTTTCATTTTGTGTAAAGCCGTTTACATTCATCTTCCATTATGGTTATACCATTATTTATTTCAGTGTTTGTTACATTGGCAAAGCTTAGTCTTATATGTCTTTCCGTTTCCTTATCATCAGTGGTAAAAAGACTGCCGGGCATTACAACAACACCACTTTGTGCAAATGCGTTGCATAGTATGTGGGTGTCGGGCATATTTTCCCTTAACTTAAGCCATATGGTTAATCCTCCCCCTGTTTTATTGTAGGTAAAGTAAGGCGATAGCTTTTTATCTGTAAGGGAGGTGATAAGGGTATATTTTTCACTGAATATACTACACATTCGTCTGATATGGCTGCCGTATTCATTGCTTCGGAGATACAGCTCAAATGCCCTTTGTATAAAGCTTGAAGTAGCAATATCACTTGAATATTTGGCTGAAGTTATTGCCTGGGATACAGCCTTAGGCAGTACCATGTATCCCATTCTAAGTCCAGGCATAAGTATCTTTGAAAAGCTTTTTATATATATAACCCTGTTGCGGTAGTCCAGTGCCTTAAGGGTTACGAGTTTTGAGTTGGTGTAATTAAAGTCCCCCATATTATCTTCTTCTATTATATAGAAGTTGTGTTTGTAGGCAAGTTCAAGCAGTTCACGTTTTTTTTGCGGACTGTAGCATATACCTGTAGGGGTCTGATACCTTGTCATTATATATATAAACCTGGGACTGTAAACTTTAAGGAGTTTCTTTAATATTTCTGTATTAATGCCATCTATTTCAAGGGGAATTTCCACAGCCTGGGCACCCCTTGAAAATATTGCACCAAGGGCACCATAATAGGTAGGTTTTTCTGTAAATACAATATCATTTGTGTTTAACATTGCCTTTGAAACTATATCAAGTCCCTGCTGGGCACCTGATATAATTTGTATACGTTCAGGCAGTGCCTTTATTCCCTCATCCTCCAGCCTTTGGGCTATTGCATCTCTCAGGGGCTTGTAGCCCATAGAGTCGCTGTCAAGGTAACTGAAGGCATCCCCCTTGTCCCTGTCCAGTACTGTATTGAAACAATTTTTAAAGAGATCCACAGGGAACAAGTCCACGGATACAGAGGTATCTGCAAAGTTAATACAGTTTTTTGTATCTATATCCTCAAGACTCTGCCTGTTAAGAAGTGGTCTGGTAACGGATTTATTGTCGTTAAGACCGGGATCGGCTACAAAGGTACCGCTGCCTACATGGGAGTATACTGCCTTTTTTGCCTCAAGATATTTGTATGCATTTACTACTGTGATACTGTTTACACCAAGGCTTTCTGCAAGGGAGCGGATAGGAGGAAGCTTTGTGTCCGGTTTCAGCTCGTTTTGCTCAATCAGATGAAGTATATTTTCTGCAAGTTGTTGATATAGCGGTGTTTCGGATTTTTTATTCAGTTTTATGTCATTAAAAATTTCCATTTTGCACCTCCTATTGTATGGGTACAATTTTACCACATCGGTTTGTTATGTGCAATGTTTTTTTGATGACATCTTATGTTGACAAAATCCGGCATAGGGTCTATACTTATTTAAAAAATTTATAAGGAGGAAATTATCGTGCATTTTGAATACAACAATAAGGGTGTATGTTCTAAAAAGACTATCCTTGAGATTGGTGATGACAATACTATTGAGTCTGTGGAGATCGTAGGTGGATGTGATGGTAACAGGCAGGGAATAATGGCTCTCCTTAAGGGTCAGAAGGCTGAAGATGCGATATCCAGACTTGAGGGCATCAAGTGTGGGTTTAAAAATACATCATGTCCTGATCAGGTGGCACAGGCGTTGAAAGCTGCTATGGAAGCAAATAAATAATCCGAAAAAAGCACCAAATGTAAGGTTGGTGCTTTCAGACTGTCAATAAATCTGAAAAACGATGGATTTTTTGAATTAAATAAATGTCTAGCCTGCATTTTTAGGTAACTTAAAGCGTCGTAGACTTTAATCCGCAGGACGGGCTTTGCCCGTTCGAGGGTATAGTGATAGTTTCTCAAGGGGTTTTATCCCCTTGAGGAACGGTTCACTACTTTCACAGCACTTTTGCTTTTAGCAAAAGCCGCCCAAAGGGCGGTCGCAAACTTTGCGATGCAGAGGTGGGTACGTCAGTACCCCTACTGCAAGAAAT
>CASFCZ010000002.1 GCA_949293325.1 uncultured Eubacteriales bacterium
TGGGCATAGGATTTCCCAAACAGGAAAAATGGATATATAACCATCGCAATGAGCTGGGCTTTAAGGTAGCCATAGGCGTTGGCGGCAGCTTTGATATTATGAGCGGTACTCTTAAACGGGCTCCCGATATATTTATCAGGCTTGGTCTTGAGTGGTTTTACAGGCTCATTACCCAGCCTACACGTTTTGTAAGGATGCTTCAGCTTCCCCTTTTTATGATAAAGGTTATTTTTTCAAGGTAAGGATTGTGGGCGGAAATACATCGCCATAAGTATGATTTGAAAGGAGTTTTTGTAATGAAAAGACATTTAATAAGTCTGTCAGCCCTTGTGCTTTCCCTTATGCTTTCCACACCGGCATATGCGGATGCGGCACAGTCCAAGTACTTTACGGATATGAATTCCCAAAGCTACGGCTTCTGGGCTATTGACGAGGTGGATGCCCTTTTTGAGGCGAGAGTTGCAAATGGTATAGGTGGTAATAAGTTTGCACCTGAAATGCTTATGGAAAGGGGCGATTTTATCCTTCTTCTGGATAATGCCTTTAATTATCCTGCCATTAATGTTAATATGTATAACTTCTCTGATGTATCGGCAGAGGATTATTATTTTACTGCCATAACAAATGCAAGGGGTAACGGCATTATTGACAATTCACCTATTGTATACCCTGAACAGCCAATTAAGCGTATAGATGCCTTTAAAATGCTCTATAACACAATGAATATGTACGGTTGTGTAGGCTCTAACGGTACAACTGATGTATCCATGTACACTGATGGAAATCTTCTTCTTAATACAACTGACAGGATTGTGGCAGGTACCCTTACAAAGATGGGTATTGTCAGTGGATCAAACGGTCAGCTTAAGCCAAATGATACCGTTACAAGGGCAGAGATGGCAGTTATGCTCTATAAGGCAGTGGAAATATATCAGGCAGCAGGCTCTCCAAGTGTAAATACAGGTACAACACAGCAGGGTGGTAACCAGGATACAGCCACAGAGAGCACAACAGAGGATACCCAGTCAACGGAAAAGATAACTGAAAAGGTTGCGGCTGAGGCAGGTGAAACTGTAGAAATCAATGGTAATGAGATCAATGTATCGGGCTCCGATGCAGCCTCAGCAGATGGCAGCGATTCTGTACTTAAAATAACAGGTAGCAAGATAACCGCAGCTTCAGCTGAAACCAATGGAGTATCCGCTACAAATGGTGGAAAAGCTGAACTGAATAACGTAAATATATCCGCAGGTGAAGGAAATAGCAAGGGTATTTATGTTGACGGCAGCAGTAGTGCTACAGTAACAGGTTCTACCGTATTTGCAAGGGGTACAGGTAGTACAGCTGTAGAAAGTGCAGGAGATCTTGTTGTAAATGACTCCACACTTCAGTCAGTTACTGCCGATGCAGTTACCATTCATGGAGGTTCAAATGCCGAAATTACCGGAAGCGACATTGTTTTTGAGGGTAATTCAAGTGGCATTAAAGTAACCAACAAGGATAAAAACTATGACCAGACCGTTATTGACCTTACGGATGTTACCTTTAAGGGCTCAGATAAGGGCAGTGCCATTACAGTTGAAAATTCCAATGTGGTAATAAACTTCAAGAACGTTATTCTTGATGGATTGTCTGATATTATAAATACCGTATATAACTACAGTGGCGGTATGCGTGAGGCGACTATTGACCTTAACCTTGACGGACAGACTCTGGAGGGTAATATTTCAGGTGACGAAAAGGCTATTATTAACCTTAACCTGGAAAACGGCAGTACATTCAAGGGTCAGCTTAATTACACCAATACAATTTACTCAATGAATGTTGAGTTAAGTGGTGACAGTAAGCTTGAACTTACAGGGGACTGCTATGTTGATGCCTTCATTGTTACAGATGAGCGTATTGCAAATGACAGAAACTTTGGTGAGATTGTTACAGATAAGGGTAAAAATATCTACTATAATGCGGATAACAACCTTAACGACTATCTTAACGACGGTACCTATTCCCTCCTTAACGGTGGTGTACTTACACCTATCAGCGGAACAGGAGAAAATTAAGGATTTTGTGGACAGCTGCTTTGGCGGCTGTCCTTTTTTGATGACATAAAAAAATACGGATTCAGAAATATCTGAACCCGTATTTTATACTGCCGGTGACCGGACTCGAACCGGTACGGGGTTGCCCCCGAGGGATTTTAAGTCCCTTGCGTCTGCCAATTCCGCCACACCGGCATAAATAAAATGGGAACAATAGGGCTCGAACCTATGACCCTCTGCTTGTAAGGCAGATGCTCTCCCAGCTGAGCTATGCTCCCATAATGTGGCGACCTGGAAGGGGCTCGAACCCTCGACCTCTGGCGTGACAGGCCAGCGCTCTAACCAGCTGAGCTACCAGGCCACATAAGATATTTATTTTTGCTGTACTCATCAGCGACTTTATAAGTATAATATATTTATTACTGTTTGTCAAGGGAAAATTAAAAAAAATTTTACAGTCTTAATTTCCATAATTTACATACAATACATGGCTACATATCCGGTATTAAGTCCTTTACATAAGCCTGTTAATATGGTATGATTAAAAAGTCCTGTGAACGGGGACCGGGATATTTCTGTTACAGAGGGTATTTTGGGGCGGAACAGGAGGTTTGGTGATGAAGAAGACTTATACAGCGCCTAAGCTGGAGATTACTTACTTAAGCAGCTGTAATGTAGTCAGTCAGAGTGGTGTGACAGGTAAAAGGTCAACGGGCTCTGTAAAGGCAACTACTTTGGGTTGAGACTTTCCGTGGGGGGAGGATAATTTTTGGGTAGTAAGTGCTGCTTTTAATCACTATTTTACCTGTGTTTTACGTATATAGAATATAAAAAGATATTATCTTAATGACTGTTCTTTTGTATAGAGAGGGGTTGTTAAGATTTTTTTATTTATAATTAAAGGGCTATCCTTTAGGAACAGCCCTTTCAGACTGTCAATAAACCTATCAAACGATGGATTTTTTGAATTAAATAAATGTCTAGCCTGCATTTTTAGGTAACTTAAAGCGTCGCAGACTTTAATTATGAGCCGAAAGAGAGCAATTCGGGCGGTGAAACCGACTTTTTATC
>CASFCZ010000003.1 GCA_949293325.1 uncultured Eubacteriales bacterium
TATTATTCTGTAGAAAAACAGGAAAAGTATGGTGTAGTGGGTATTGAAATAGAGCTTATTAAATAAAAGACCGCGGAAAATTCCGAGGTCTTTTAATTTTCAGGAATTGTCAGCCCTTTTTTGAATGGGTATGGCCTTTGCAAAGTTTAATACTGCAAGATGATAAAATACAAAGTAGACCAGATCCGATAAAAATAATGAGCCGTCAAAGAGTTTAAATGGTGGAAGCCCCAGTGCTGAAAGAATAACAGAGCCCAGGCTGATTACAATACAGTAGATAATAATGGGTTTAATGCTTTTAATAATACCCGTTGCGGTTATTATGTATATTATGGTGGTAATTATATATACGATATATGTTATATGGTATGGGTTTATTCCCTCTGTACTTATTATTGCAATAATGGAAAAAATCGCAGGGATAGCCGATGGTATTACAAGGAGCAGGGCCTTTTTCTTTCCTATAGCAATGGCAAATATCAGCATTGCCAGGGGTGTTAGGGTTTGCAATAACCAGACTATGGGGTTTACAAAGTCTACCGACAGTATTGTGGAAAAAAGCACAGCAGGGTTATTAAAATACCCTACTAAATTTCCTGCCGGATTGATTTGTATTATATAAATCTGCATCAGCAGCATCATAAGGCATAATGTACCCCCTAAAAATACAGGTTGAGGTTCACGAAGAAGAGGATTTTTATATTTTGACATTTGCTTTACCTCCTGAAATATATTAACTTATATAATAATAACATAAATATGAAGTTATAGCAATTTGTTTTTGTGTAAAAGGATAAAAATGCAGGATTTGATTTCAAATCTTGCAAAAAATGAACAAAAACATTTATGTATTTTTGCTTAATAGGGCATTTTAACAAGGGAAATATGATGTTGTGCATTTGCACAAAGAATTTATATATTTTTGTACTTGCATTTTTTCTTTCTTAGCACTATAATAAAACCATCTTCTCAAGGGAAGAAAAATTCCGGAATAAAGTTACTGCTGTTTTCAGGGATTAAGTTTATCCCCCTTCCTATTAAGGATATGGGCAATGGAGCCAAGGCTGTATATTCAGCCGCGGCTCTTTTTTATTTGCCCCTGAAGAATGTATTAAAAAGGAGTGCATTAATTATGAAGAGATTTGTTTTGACAGCGACGCTTATTATGAGCATGATTATGACAGGCTGCGGTTCTGCCGGTGATACAACTGCTGAGACAACTACAGAGGCAACAGCAGCCGAGGGTGAGACAACAGCAGAGGGTGATACAGGTGATGGCACTCAGGTCAGTGCAGCTACACAGGCAATTATAGATAAGGGTGTACTTACGGTAGGTTCATCAGGTGACCTTTACGCTTATATTGACAATGAAACAGGTGAGTTTTCAGGTCCTGATGCAGATATTATTAAGGAAGCTGCAAAAAGACTTGGCATTCCTGATGTACAGATGAGTCTGATTCCTTTCTCAGAACTTATTGTTAATCTTAACTCCGGTAATATTGATATTATATGTGATGGTATGTATGTTACCGAAGAAAGAGCAACTCAGATCTACTATGGTGATGTATGGTATACACAGGGCGGTGCATTCCTTGCACCTGAAGACAGTGAACTGAATGGTCAGTCTGACTTTGACGGCGATGAGATAATTGGTTACACACCTGGTACCATCTGGCAGACAGTTGTTGAACAGTGGGCAGCAGACGGTCTTATCGGCGAAGCAAGGGCTACAGGAGATCAGACAGAGTCTATAGTTGCTCTCCAGAATGGTAAGATTGACGGTTTCCTTACAGATTCACCTGTAGTTGAAAACATTATGTATGAGACTCCAGAGGTTCTGGAAGGAGTTAAGCTTTGTGACGGTTATGTTGATGAGGAATCATGTATTGGTCGTATTGCTCCATCTGTTGCCTTTGGTAACGAGGACTTTATGGCAGACATTAACCGTGTTATTGCTGAGATGAGGGATGAAGGCGTTATTGATGAAATATTTGAAAGCTATGGTCTTGACCCTGCCCTTCACTCAATTACAAATGACGAAAAGGACAACGGTTTAACTTATTAAAAGTAACGGCAATGGGGCTGTACCTTACTAAAAAAGGTGCAGCCCTTATTATTTTACAGAAAGAAGGTAATGTCTATGGCACTGCTTGAAATTAAAGGCCTTAAGAAAAACTTCGGTGACCTAAAGGTGCTTCAGGATGTTAACATGAATATAGAGGAGGGGGAAGTGCTTGTACTTATAGGGCCTTCTGGTTCAGGCAAAAGTACTTTCCTGCGATGTCTTAATCTTCTTGAACAACCCAGCGGTGGTGAAATCCTCTTTAAAGGAGAAAACATACTGGCAAAGAAATTCAATGTTATCGACTATAGAAGGCATGTAGGTATGTGTTTCCAGAGATTTAATCTTTTTCCTTTTATGACTGTACTGGACAATGTAATGTACTCTCCCGTTCACATTCTTAAAAGGAAAGAGAGTGAAATGAAGGATAAGGCTATGACGCTGCTTTCCAAGGTGGGACTTGCGGATAAGGCAAAGGTGTATCCTGATACTCTTTCCGGTGGTCAGCAGCAGAGGGTGGCTATTGCCCGTGCCCTTGCCATGGATCCGGAAGTGATGCTCTTTGACGAACCTACCTCTGCCCTTGACCCTGAGCTTGTAGGTGATGTACTTAATGTTATGAAGGATCTTGCAAAAGATGGTATGACTATGGCAGTTGTTACCCATGAGATGGGATTTGCCAGGGAAGTGGCAGACCGTGTTATCTTCATGGAAGGCGGTATTGTACTTGAGGATAAGTCTCCTGAGGAAATGTTTACTAATCCGGAACATGAAAGAACAAGAGAGTTCCTTAAGAGAATACTTAATAAATAAGGAGGTGAGAAGCTATGAGAGTGTTGCAGAATCTAAATTTCAGTAAAGCGTTGACAGAGCTTATTCCAAAGCTGCTGGAGCAGGCTATAGGCATAGTTGTACTCACTACGGTAGTAAGTTTTATACTTGCCCTTGTATTTGGTTTTATACTTGCCCTGGGCAGACTTTCCAAGCATGGCTGGTTGCAAAAGATAATACTTGTTTTTCAGGAAATCATAAGAGGTACACCTCTTCTGGTACAGCTGGTTTATATCTATTATGTTGTACCACTCCTCATTGAGGTGGGAGCTTACTTTATAGGTATTGACAACTACAAGTGTAATATGCCTGCGGTTACGGCAGGTATCATTGGTATCGGTATTAACTACGGTACATATATTTCAGAAGTTATCCGCTCGGCGATTATTGCTATAGACAGCGGACAGACAGAGGCAGCTCTTGCCCTTGCCATGTCACCAAGACAGGCACTTTTCAGGATTGTAGTGCCTCAGGCATTCAGAAATTCCATTCCTGTATTTGGTAATTATCTGGTTATGCTGGTTAAGGATACATCCCTTATGGCTTATATCACCGCACCGGAACTTCTTCTGGTAACTAAGGCATATACGGCACAAACCTTCCTTACTATCGAGTCATATACAATACTGGCAGTGGTTTACCTCATTATCTGTATACCTCTGTCATGGGTAGTTAAGCTTCTTGAAAAAAAGTTTAACAAAAAGTATCGTTAAGAAAGGGGTAGTTATATATGTATAAAATTATTACTATAAGCCGTGAGTTTGGATGTAATGCAAGGGGCATAGCCCAGAAACTTGCAAATGAACTTAATTTTGCCTACTATGATAAGGATCTTATAGATCTGACTGCACAAAAGATAGGCATTACCCGTGAGCTTATGGCGGCACAGGATGAAAATCTTGGTAAAAAGGAAAACTTTTTTTCAAGCTTTGTCTATGGATCTTCAACATCCTTCTATTCGGAAAAGGCAATATCAGCCCAGGCGGATGTTATCCGTGAGGCAGCTAATAAAGAGGACTGTATTCTCTTTGGCCGCTGTGCTGACTATATATTAAGGGAGTACCCGGGCTGTCTGCATATTTTCCTCTATGCACCTATGGAGTATAAGATAGAACATATATCAAAGGTGTATGAGCTGGACAGAAAAAGTGCAGAGCTTATGATAAAAAAGATAGACAGGCAAAGACATAATTACTATAAATATGTTACAGGTAAAAACCGTGGAGACAGGACAGGTAAGCATATTATGCTTGATGTAAGCTGTCTGGGTGAGGCTAAAAGTGTTGAACTCCTTGTAGATGCGGCTAAAATAAGATTTAAGCTTTAGAAATAAGGGAGGCGGAGCCTATGTCTGTTACTATAGAGAATATATATAGTAAGGTTGGCTCGGAATACGGTATGAAGCTGGTGGCAGGTGAAAAGGGCACCGACAGAGGTGTGGACTGGGTACATATAGTGGAAGATTCCCGGGTCAGTTCCTTTCTTCGGGGCGGCGAACTTGTTTTTACAACAGGTATTATGAACAACACCGCTTCATGGCTGTATGAACTTGTTAAACATGTGGAAATGGCAGGAGCAAGCGGTATAGTGGTAAACATTGGTCCCTATATACCTTCTGTATCTGATGAGGTAATTGACTACTGTAACGAACATAGATTTCCTCTTTTTATCATACCATGGGAAACACGTTTAGTTGATATGTCAAGGGATATATGCTCCGTTATCAGCCGATCCCTTAATGATGAGATAAGTATGTCCGCAGCCCTCAAGGGCCTTGTGCTTAATACGGCTGATACACAGTCGGCACTGCATATCCTTGAGGCAGGAGGCTTTGATATAGAGGCTCCCTCAAGGCTTGCCTGTATAGGTACACATACCGGGACTGATTTTTCAGCTCCCCTCAGACTAGCTGTTGAACGCTCGGCAAGGTCGGTAAAGGAACCCTATTGTGCCTTTGAATATGGCAGATATGTAATTGTGCTTTTATGTGGTTATACCGATGATGAAATAAATGATTTTTGCCGTGAACTTGCAGAGAAAGACAAGGAATTTTTTGTCGGTATCAGTGGTATCAGAACAGGTCTGAGGGAACAGAGTATCAATTTTAAAAGGGCACTGTGTGCCTGTAAAATGGCTGAGAAAAGAAACAAGGACAGAATATTCTATGATGAACTTGGCATATACAAGCTTTTGCTTGAGATAGATGACAGGGATGTGCTGGAGGATTATTATAATGATATACTTGGCAGCCTTGAAAACTATGACAGGGAACATGGTACTGATTATATAGGCTTTTTAAGGACCTATCTGGAATGCGGCGGTATTACCCAGGTGGTTTCTGAAAAGGAGTTTATACATAGAAACACAGTTGTAAATCATATTAAAAAAATTGAAAAAATAACGGGACTTAATCTGTTGGAACTGGATGCAAAACTCAAGTGCAGCATTGCAATCTGCATTAAAGAGTATATAGATTAATTTAAAGAAAGGTTAAAAAGGTGATAAGACATGACAGGTGAAGAAATCAGACAGACACAGAAGAAGTATAACCTCCAGTCCTGGAGTGTACAGGGCAAAATTAATCCTATGCCCGTAAAAACCGGTGAAGGAATTTATTTCTGGGATTATGACGGCAACAGGTATACGGATATGTCATCACAGCTTGTAAACCTTAATCTTGGTTACGGCAATGAGGCTATTAATAATGCAATTAAGGAGCAGGTAGATAAGTACTGCTTTATCGGTCCATCCTATGGTTCTGAACCAAGGGCTAAGCTTGCTGAAAAAATAATCAGCCTTATGCCTGATAATATGGCTAAGGTTTTCTTTACAAATGCAGGTGCAGACGCCAATGAAAACGCCATTAAGATAGCTAAGATGTATACAGGCAGAAATAAAATATTCAGCCGCTACAGAAGCTACCATGGCTCATCCTTCGGCGCAGGTAATCTTACCGGTGAACCAAGACGTTTCCCACTTGAGCCAGGTGTACCGGGCTTTATCAAGTTCAATACACCTTATATATATCGTGAGGCTATTGACTTTAAAAGTGAGGAAGAAGCTACAAAGTATTATCTGACAAAACTCAGGGAGCAGATTATATACGAAAATCCTGATAATATTGCAGCCATTGTTATGGAAACTATTACAGGTTCAAATGGTGTTATTATTCCTCCTAAGGGTTACCTTCCGGGTGTAAGAAAGCTTTGTGATGAGTTTGGTATTCTTATGATCTGTGATGAGGTTATGGCAGGCTGGGGCAGAACAGGTAAGATGTTTGCCTTTGAACACTTTGATGTTAAGCCTGATATTGTTACCTTTGCAAAGGGTGTTACCTGTGGTTATGTTCAGCTGGGAGGCTGTGTAGTAAGTAAGGATATTGCTGCATACTTTGACGATCATATGCTTTCCTGTGGACTTACCTACAGCGGTCATCCCCTTGCCTGTGCGGCAGGTGTTGCCTGTGTTAACTACTACCTTGACCATAATATCCTTGATAATGTCAACAAGGTTGGTGCTGTTCTGGGAGAAACCCTTGAGGAACTTAAGGAAAAGCATAACTGCGTAGGTGATGTAAGATACATAGGTCTTTTTGCAGCAGTTGAGCTGGTTTATTCAAAGGAGACCAGGGAACCTCTTGTACCATTTGGCAAGGACCCTGAGGGCATTATGGGTAAAATTATCGGCTTACTTAAGGACAAGGGCTTTGTTACCTATTCCCATGAGAATATGTTCTTCATTTGTCCTCCTCTTATTATTACAGAGGAGCAGCTTAAGGAAGAAATGGTTAAGGTTGATGAGGTACTTACAATTGTTGACGAAAAGTTTATTTGATAAAGGAGTGTTAATTAATGGCTTTTGAATTATCACTTCCGGGTAAGATATTTATGGGTGAGGAGGCTTTGCTTCTTGCAAAGCCCACCCTTGCCTCCCTTGGCAGCAAGGCATTTATAGTTACCGGTAAGGTAGTTACAAGGACAGGTCTGGTGGATAAGCTTACGGCTGTACTGGATGAGCTTAATATAGGATATACCATATTTAATGACATTACAGGAGAGCCTACAGATGAAATGATATATGCCGGTGTAAAGGCATATAAGGAGTCAGGCTGCGATTTTGGCATAGGCTTAGGAGGCGGCAGTCCCCTGGACAGTGTTAAGGCTATCCTTGCCATGACCGTTGAAAAGGAGGAAATATCCTATTATAACGGTAAAAGCCTTGATGGTGATTATCCTCCTGTTGTTGCTATCCCCACTACGGCTGGTACCGGTTCGGAAGCTACAAAGTTTACAGTTGTTACGGATACTAAAAATGATATAAAGATGCTTCTTAAGGGTAAATTGGTACCTGATGTTGCTATTGTGGATCCAATGCTGACCTTAAGTGCCCCAAAGGGTATTACGGCTGCCACGGGTATGGATGCCTTTACCCATGCAGTTGAGGCATATACCTCAGTTAAGGCAAACGCCCTTACGGATGTATTTGCACTTTCTGCCGTTAAAAGGATATCCAGATACCTTCCTGTGGCATATAGGGACGGTAATGATGTTGAGGCAAGGGAGCAGCTTGCCATTGCTGCCTTTGAGGCAGGTGTTTGTATAAATAATTCAAGTGTTACTATAGTCCATGGTATGAGCCGACCTATAGGTGCTCTTTTCCATGTGGCCCATGGTATTTCTAATGCCATGCTTATTAAGGACTGCCTGTCCTATGTAGTATCCGGGGCCACACAACGCTTTGCTGATCTTGCCTGTGCAATGGGTGTTGCAAAGGAACAGGACGACCCTGAAAAAGCATGTAAGGCATTCATAGATGGGGTACAAAGCCTGTGTACAGCCTGTGAAATACCTACCCTTGAACAGTATGGCATCAATAAAGAGGACTTTTTCGCTGTAATAGATAAAATGGCTCAGGATGCTATGGATAGCGGAAGTCCTTCCAATACAAGGATGAAGGTTACAAAAGAAGACTTGATAAAAATATACAAAGGACTTTGGAACTAATTCCTTTATGGGCTGCTGCATTTGTGGCAGCCTTTTTTAAATTATGTTAAAATCTGTGTAACATCTTGCACTTCATTGTTGATATTCCATAATTTTTAAGCTATAATATAATCAGTATATTATAACAAGGAGGCTGGATCATGGAACATTTTAATCCTATTTTAAAGGGCAATCACAGTCCACAGAAATTCTTTACAATTGGTGAAATTATGCTTAGGCTTACACCGCCTAATTATGATAAAATCCGTATGGCAACAAGCTTTGAGGCAAGCTACGGCGGCAGTGAGGCAAATATAGCCCTTGCCCTTGCCAATCTTGGTATTGACTCTACATTTTTTACTGTAGTGCCAAATAACTCCCTTGGTAAAAGTGCAATACGACTTTTGAGAAGTAATGATGTGCACTGCTCACCTGTTATTTTAAGTACACCTGAGGAAACTCCTACACACCGTCTTGGCAGTTATTATCTTGAAACGGGCTATGGTATCAGAGCAAGTAAAGTTATATACGACCGCAAGCATTCAGCAATTACCGAGTATGATTTCAGTAAGGTGGATCTTCATGAACTTCTTGAGGGATATGACTGGCTTCATCTGAGCGGTATCACCCCTGCTTTGGCTCCTAACTGTGCAAAGCTTATACTTGATGCCCTTAAGGTGGCTAAGGAAAAGGATATGACAGTCAGCTTTGACGGAAACTTCCGTTCTGCCCTTTGGTCATGGGAGGCAGCAAGGGATTTCTGTACTCAGTGCCTTCCATATGTTGATGTACTTCTTGGTATTGAACCATACCATCTCTGGAAGGATGAGGAGGATCACAGTAAGGGTGACTGGAAGGATGATATTCCTCTTCAGCCAAGTTATGAGCAGGAAGATGAGATATTCAAAAGATTTATTGAAAGGTATCCTAATATTAAGTGTATTGCCCGCCATGTACGCTATGCTCACAGCGGTAGTGAAAACAGTCTGAAGGCATTTATGTGGTATGAGGGTCATACCTTTGAAAGTAAGCTGTTCACCTTTAATATCCTTGACAGGGTAGGTGGCGGAGATGCCTTTGCAAGTGGCCTTATCTACGCTATGATGAATGATTATAAGGCTATGGATATGGTCAACTTTGCAGTTGCAAGCAGTGCTCTTAAGCATACTATTCATGGTGATGCAAATATCACCGATGATGTTCAGTCCATCCGTAATCTCATGAATATGAACTATGACATAAAGAGATAATTTTTTTATACTTAAATCGCCGCTTATATGCGGCGTTTTTTGTTTCCAATTAATCTGTTTTGTGATAAAATATACTATAAGTAATTTGTTTTCGACAATGGATATAAGGAGAATACATTCCCATGAACATATACTTAGCACCTATGGAAGGGATAACAGGCTATATTTATCGTAAAAATCAGAATAAATTTTTCGGAGGGGTGGATAAGTTTTTTACCCCATTTATAACTCCGAGTTTTAAGGGACTGCCTTCAAAGACTGAAAGGGATATACTGCCTGAAAACAATGATGGCATGTATCTTGTGCCACAGATACTTACAAATAATGCAAATGGCTTTATCAGTCTATGCAAAATCCTTGAGGACTATGGCTACAGGGAGTTTAATCTTAACCTGGGCTGCCCCTCAGGCACTGTGACGGCAAAGGGAAAGGGTGCGGGCTTCCTTGCCTACACCCATGAACTTGACTGTTTCCTTGATGAAATCTTCAAAAGCGGCTATACCATATCCGTTAAAACAAGGCTTGGCAGAAAGGATCCGGAGGAGTTTTACAAACTCCTTGAAATATATAACCGGTATCCCATTTCGGAACTGATTATACATCCAAGGACGGCAGCGGAACTTTATAAAAATCATCCCCATTATGATATGTATGCCTATGCCATGGAGCACAGCAGCCATAAGCTTTGTTACAATGGTGATATATTTACTCCCTCTGCATATGATACTTTCTCTGAACAAATGGGAAAACCGGATAACATTATGCTTGGCAGAGGGGTTGTTATTAATCCTGCCCTTCCCCGTATACTTAAGGCGGGAGGTTATGTTACCGTTACGGAACTTAAGGAATTTTATTTTGCCCTCTACGAGGACTACAGCAGGGTGTTGAGCGGTCCTGTGCCTCTTATGCACAAGCTTAAGGAAGTACTTACCTATATGCTGATGCTTTTTGAGGACTGTGACAAAATAGCAAAGCGCATTAAAAAGTCCAAAAATCTTAGGGAATTTGATGCAGCCTGTCAAGAGCTTTTTTCCTGTTCTCTTAAGGACAGAGATAGTCATATCAGTTTAAGCAGGGAGGGGTAATATGGTTTTACTTTGGCTTGGTGCTGTTGCACTTATTATACTTGATTTGTTTACGCCCTTTCGATTTACTGCAAAGTATCCCGTTGCTTTTGTACTGGTATTTGCTCCCCACTTTATCTTTATGCAGGAGGTAACAGAAGGCGGTTATTATGGTATATATCTCCTTTTGTCTGTATATACCCTTCTCAGGATAAACATATATCCTATAGGCAGACACAGAACAGCATCCCACAGGCTTAACTTTATGTACAGCGGTAAAAGGATGCTGAATCTCAGTCTTTATTTAAGTCTTGCCCAGCTGATATTTTATCCCGTGGTATTACACTATATTTCCCTGTCATTTAAAAGACTGGTGGCAGATATAATTATTACTATTGTTATTATATGTCTGACTGCCCTTAATGGTATGCTCAGGGTTATTTTTACTTCAAAATGGCTTAATGTTCTTAAAAGATTAGTTTGCTTTATGTTTGTCCTTGTTCCGGGGATAAATGTTATCGTTATGCTTTATCTTATGCACATTGCATCTAAGGAGTATGATTATTTTGAGTATAAGCTTAACGATATGCCTTCCCAGATAGAAAATCAGGTATGCCGTACCAGATACCCTATTCTGCTGGTACATGGTGTAGGCTTCAGGGATGCAAGATATTTTAACTACTGGGGCAGGATACCTAAGTACCTGAGGGTGAGAGGTGCAGAGATATTTTATGGCAATCAGGAGGGCTGGGCAACCATAGACTCCAATGCAGAGTTGCTCCACAGCCGTGTTATGGAGATACTGAAACAGACAGGGGCAGAAAAGATTAACATTATTGCCCATTCAAAGGGTGGTCTTGACTGCCGGAAGATGATACATAAATACAATATGGATAGATACGTGGCTTCACTTACCACCATGGGTACACCTCATTACGGGGTAAGGTTTGCAGATGTGCTTCTAAAGCGTATTCCTGATTCCTTTGTAAACAGGGTGGCTGATATATTCAATAATATATTCAGAAAATACGGAGATACCCGCCCGGATTTTAAAAGGGCTGTATATATGCTTACGGAAAAATATGCCATGGAGTTTAATGCTGAGGTAAAAGACAGTCCCAATGTATATTATCAAAGTTATTCCTCAGTAATGAACTCCATGTTCAGTGATCCTATTCTGACTGTACCTTACCTTATCGGCAGGGCTGTAGGTACCAGGTATAATGACGGTCTTGTACCGGAACCCTCTGCTCACTGGGGTAATTTCAGGGGAATGATTACAAGCAAAGGAATACATGGTGTGTCACATGGCGATCTTATAGATCTTAAAAGGGAAGACTTTCGGGGCTTTGATATGCTTGATAAGTATGTTGAGATAGTTTCGGAACTTAAGAAAATGGGATATTAGGAAAGGAGATGGGCTGATATAAAATTTTCTATCGACTTTATAATGAAAAAATGTTATCCTATTTATGTAGGGATACAAAATGTTTACGAAAGTGAGGACAGCAAATGAAACGATATTTAACATTGACCCTTGCTCTTGCCATGACCCTTGGCTCGGTACAGGCGGCATCAGCTGCTGATGTGAGCTGGCAGTCAGGCTGGACGGGCAAGGAGGGCAGCACTTCCTTTACAGTGTCTGCTCAGGGCAATACAGTTACCATGACCAACGACAAGGTTAATAACGGTAAGTTTACAGATGGTGAGGACAGTATTATATATTATGCTGCCACAGCGGCAGCGGATTCTGATTTTGAGCTTAAGGCAACGGTAAGCCTTGATGATATTTCAACTGATGAAGAAAGCAGTAATCCTAACCAAAGCTCTGTGGGACTTGCAGTCCTGGATGATCTTTACAATAAAACCGATGACGTAAGCTATACAAATTCCGTATTTGTAGGCACATGGGCTGAAAAAAAGACTGATGATATAGCCTTTTATCCTATCTATAGGGAAAATTCCGCCGAAAAAACAGAGGGTGAAGCACTTTCCGACACCTTTGCCAATTCCGGAGAGGACCTGGGTACATACCAGCTGTCCATAAAAAAAGTAGGCAATGCCTATACCATGACATGTGGAGATAATTCAGAAACCATTGAACTTAAGGATATGAGTGATGATATTTACCCATGTCTTTACATAGCAAGAAATGTTAGTGCAACATTTACTGATGTTCAGTTGACTGTAGATGACAGAAAGGCCGTTTCCCTTGCAGTCGAGGGAGATTATAAGACAAATTACTTTTATGGTGATGAGCTTGATCTTCAGGGACTTAAGGCTATAGTTACCTACGAGGATGGTACTACCGAGGAGGTAAATGACTATCTTGTAAAGGGTTACAGTCCAACCAGAACAGGAACACAGACTGTTCGCCTTGAAAGAGGACCTGTCAGCACTGAAATACAGGTAAATGTATCCAACAGGGAGTGCAGTGAGTTAACTGTTGAATACCCACCACTCAGGACATATTATTATACAGGTATGCCATTCAGAAGTGAGGGTATAGAGGTAAAGGCTGCATTTAATGATGGTACGCAGCGGACCCTTGAGGCAGGAGAGTATACTCTGACCCTTAACGGTAAGACCCTTAAGGATGGAGATATTATCAGTCTTGATGGCAAGGCTAACGTTAAGGTGACATATAATGCTGGTGAGGGCTATTCAGCAGGTACGGCATATGATACCTTTACCATTGAGGGGGATAATACACCTCTTACAGCCATTGAGGTTGAACAGCCGGAAAAGACTCTCTATTATGTGGGAGATGAATTTGAAACAGACAGACTTACCGTTTATGCTGTTTATGATAATGACAAAGTTCTCCTTAAGGAAGGTGAGTTTGTTGTTTCAGGTTTTGACAGCTCGGCAGCAGGGGATCTGTCACTTAATGTTACCCTTAAGGGTAATAACACAGTAGCTGCACAGCTTCCTGTTCATGTGGCAGAGAGAACTCCCGTAAGTATTGAACTGGCTGAATATCCACGTACCACCTATGCTATCGGAGAAAGCTTTGACGATAGTAACATGCTGGTAAACCTTGTTTATGACAATGGCGACAAAGAGCCTTATACAGACTATTCAATAGAGATAGTAAAGGATAACTTTGCCACAGGCGGAGAAAGTATAGTCAATATTGTCCCAGATAACAGTGATATAGAGCCAATTTCAATTAAGACAATCTCTGAGGAGAAAGCGGAAAATGTATGGCGTAAAACCGTATTCGGTCAGTCCTCAGGCTATGACAGGCAGGATGAGGGCATTACTGGTGTTACTGCCGATAACTACGGTACTGTTGAGGGTAAGATAAATGTACGTTCCTGGGATGGTTCAGGTAAAATAACCAACGATCATGACGGTATAAGTTACTACTACACAACTGTTGAGACAGATAAAAACTTTGAGCTGTATGCAACCATTACCGTAAACAGGTATCTTGAGCATGACAACGATGATACCAGGCGTAACGGACAGGAGGCATTTGGTATTATGCTCAGAGATGCCATACCTCTCAAGGGTAAAGACGGCAGTAAGGTAGTGGATGAGGCAAGTGCAGAGGTGGATTCTGAGGGTATACCGGTACCTGATGAGGACAGCATGGTATTTGCCTCAAATATGATGATCATAGGCGGTTACAGCGGTACAAGCTGGCCTAACGATCCTACCTCCCTTAGTTACGAAAAAAATACCAAGATAAATCGTATTAATATGCTTGTACGTGAGGGTGTGGAAGCTCCTGACGGCGGTGGTACAAGGATAGGACCTTATGCCCTTAGTTCCACATTTCCTGCTGAGGGTAATAAGTACAGCCTTCATGTTAAGAAGGTAAATGGCGGCGTTATTGCAAGCTGTACAGACTTGCAGACAGGTGAGAATATGGAGCAGACATATTATGATGATTCCTTCCTTACGGTACAGAATAAGGATGTTGTATATGTAGGCTTCTTTACAGCCCGTTGGGCGGATATAGATGTTGAGGATGTTTCCTTCTATGAAACGGAAAAGGCATATGATCAGACTGTGTCAAGTGTTGAGGAAACTCCTGTTACCCCTGAGCTTGATGTAACAGCACCTAAGTATTCTGTAGACAGTGATTATAATCTTTCCATTTCAAGTCCTAACAGCAATGGCAGGGTAAGTGTAAGACTTAATGACAGCCTTATTGCTGAGGATGTATCTTTGGAGGAGGCAGGAGTAGAGCTTAGTGGTGCCCTTCGTAAGAATGAGGAAAACAAGCTTATGGTTGTTTATACACCTGACAATTCCCTTTCACTTACAAGCTATGAGCCTATAGTTTACAGACAGTCCATCTTCTGTAAAGATGTTGATACCACTGCCAAAACAGTTTATGTATCCCCTGAGGGCAGCTTTGATGGTAACGGTACCCAGGAAAGTCCTTATGATATAGATACGGCTGTGGGATTTGCCCAGCCGGGACAGACTATTATTCTCAAGGAAGGTACATATTACAGGAGCACCCCTATTGAGATAGAGCTTGGTAATGACGGCAGTGCAGATGCACCTAAAACCCTTATGGCAGAGGAGGGCAAAAATGTTGCCATTGACCTTATGGGGGTAAGTGATGGTGTTATACACACAGGCAATTACTGGCACATTAAGGGTATAGAGTTCAGAAACAGCGGTGACAACCTTAAGTGTTACCACTTAGGTGGCAGCAATAACATAATTGAGGACTGTGTATTCCATGATAACGGTGATATGGGTCTTCAGATAAGCCGTACGTACTCTACAGAGGACAGAAGCCTCTGGCCTTCAAATAATCTTATACTTAACTGTGAGTCCTATAACAACTGTGATCCATCCATGATTAATGCAGACGGCTTCGGTTGTAAGCTTACATCGGGAGAGGGCAATGTGTTCAGGGGCTGTAGTTCCCATCATAACCTTGATGATGGCTGGGATCTTTATACTAAGGTTAATTCCGGTGCCATAGGTGCGGTTACCCTGGAGAACTGTGTATCCTATAAAAACGGTTATAAGCTTAATGAGGATGGCAGTGAAACACCTTACGGTAAGGGTGGTAACAACGGTTTTAAGCTTGGCGGTGAAAATGTTGCAGTCAAGCACAGACTTATTAACTGTGAGGCTTACGGTAACGTTAATAATGGTGTTACCACTAATTCCAATCCTTCTCTTTATCTGGAAAATGTGGTTTGCCATGATAATCAGGGAGCAAATTTCAATATCTACAGTGATAAGCCTGAGGAGTTCAGCTATGATATAAATGGTGTTATATCCTACAACGGCGGTCTTGATGATACCATAGCTACCGTTAACGAGGACACTGATTATACCAATGCTTCCGATCTGCCTATCTTAAGTGATATAAACTACTTTACATTAAACGGTGTGTCAGCAAATGCTTCTGGAGAAGCAGCGCCACAGAAATAATTAATTCAAACCGCCACATTTGGAAATCCCCATTTGTGGCGGTATTTTTGTTCGGAAGATGGTTTTTGACTGGAAATTCATAAATTCTTAATAATTTTTTTAGCACTCACCTCTTGGCTCGTTTGGGGTGGTTTTGTCCTGTGGTGTCAGAGCCCGTAAAGCCTTATTTTACAAGGTTTTTACGGGTTCTTACTTTTTGTCTGGGAGCGTCAAAAATCGTCATTTTGAAAGAAAATGGTGTAGTAAATGGTGTAGTGAATCGTGAGAGGGATAGTTGAAACAATAGTCATTAGATGATATAATACGACTATAAAAAGACGGGAGGTACGATTATGTTTTCATTACAAGAATCTATTCGTCCATCAGCAGATCTGAGAAATCATTACAGTGAAATATCGAGGCAGTGTAGGGAAAACAAAGAAGCTGTCATTATCACAGTGAACGGCAGAGGAGATACGGTTTCTCTTTCTTATGATGAATACAAGAGGATGAAATCAAGAATAGAGTTATTGGAAATACTGGCAGAAGCTGAAGATGATGAGAAGAACGGAAGGGTAGAACCCATTGAAAATACTTTCCGTGATCTGAGACAGATGCTGAAGGAGAAATGATATGAAATACACAGTTGTTCGTACTGATACAGCAGATGAGCAGATCCATAAAATTATCCTTTATATCAACGAGAATTTCGGTTCAGAAGTTGC
>CASFCZ010000004.1 GCA_949293325.1 uncultured Eubacteriales bacterium
TTATGGAAAAAATATATGGGGTCTTAAACAGATATTTTAAGCTGGAGCAGCATGGCACTGATATAAAAAAGGAGTTTATAGCAGCTGCCACTAACTACTTTACCATTATTTATATACTGCTGCTTGTGCCTGAGATACTTATATCAGCCTTTCCCGGTGCCATAAATCTTAATGGAGACATAGTATATGCCTCCAGGGTGTTTCAGGATATGAGGGCAGATCAGGTGCTTGCGGCAATTACCGCCGTAGGTTTTATAACGGCAGGTATAGCAACAATGGTGATGGGACTTATTATTAATGTGCCCTTTGTACAGGGACCATCCATTGCCATTACTACCTTTGCGGCATATACCGTATGCGGTACAATGGGATACAGTTACGGTGAAATGCTGGCAATGGTGTTTCTTTCGGGTGTATGCTTTTTTATCCTTTCCATAACCGGTATAGAAAAAAGAATAAGCAAGGCAATACCTAAAAATCTCAAGTATGCAGTAACAGGTGGAATAGGTCTGTTTATTGCCTTTTCCGGCCTTCGTAAGGCACATATTATCGAATATGATGCGGATATGGTATTTACTTTGTTTAATGCTTCTGCCTTTAACAATGATAATACTTTGAGTGCATGGCTTGCTCTCTTTGGTGTGGTGATAATAGCGGTTATGCTTAAAAAACACGTCCACGGAGCTGTGTTTATAGGCAAGCTGATATGTATTGCCCTTGCGGTGCCTTTGGAACTTGTCAATATCCCCAGGGATAATGTATGGGATATAGGTATACATGTTGACAGGTTGTTTTTTAATATGGATTTTGCAGGTTTGTTTGACTTATCAGGGGGAAGGGCATTTATTTTTTCCGTTGCTTCTGTAGTTGTTGTGGTATTTGCCCTTTGTATAATGGATGTTTTTGAAACCGTAAGTGTTCTTATAGCAACGGATACCTTTACGGATATTAACAAGGGAGAGGCACCTATAAAAAAACGTATCCCCCAGATATTGGAAATAGATGCGGCAACCACCTGCCTGGGTTCGGCAATGGGTGCTGCCTCTGTATCTACCTATGCGGAAAGTACTACAGGTATCATTGAGGGAGGCAGAACAGGACTTACATCGGTTTTTACAGGTATTATGTTTCTGCTTTCAACGGTATTTTCGCCCCTTATGTCAGCCATACCTTCGGCAGCAACGGCTACTACCCTTATTGCCGCCGGAGTTCTTATGCTGGGGGTAATAAAATATATCGACTTTGACAATATTGCAGAGGCTGTTCCAGCCTTTATGACTATGTTTCTTATGCCCTTTACGGGAAGCATACTTTCGGGAGTGGCTGTAGGCATAGCAATGTATGTTATTATCCATCTGCTTATAGGAGAAGCAAAGAAGACAGATGCCCTCCTTTATATTCTGACAGCGTTTTTTGTAATAGCAGTCTGGTTTACAGCTATGTAAGGGTTATATCTGCCTGTAGCCCCGCATATATTTATATCGGGGTGATAAAATGAATAAAAGACATTACTCGGGCAGCTATGTCCGCAGGAAGAAAAAAAGACCGTCCGGGGGATACTCCCGTGGACAAAAGGAAAACAGCTACTTTTTTGTAAAGGCAAATATATGCCTGGGAATAGTTATATGTACCCTGGCTGCTGCCTCTATGGAAAGCGAAAAAATCAGTGGAGCATGTGACAGACTTGCTGAGCTGGTAACAGGTTCCGTTACCGGTGAAGAACTTAAAAACAGCGGAGAGGATATTCTGTCCTTTATCAAAAACGGTGAAAACGGAGTATACACCTTTGCAGGGGAAAAGGAAAAGATTACCCTTGATCAGGAAATATTGGATGAAATCGAAAGCCGCAGCGGTGTTTATGAGAAAAACAATAAGGGAGCGCCGCAGAAAACTGGATTATCCCAACAACAGGGGTCATAAGCTCATATTATGGTGAGCGTACAGACCCTTTAGGCAGTGGGGAACAGTATCATAGCGGTGTGGATATAGCCGTTCCTGTGGGTACAAACATCCGTGCTGCCTCAGGGGGCAAAGTTACCGAGGTAGGGACATCTGACAGTTGGGGCAAATATATGAGGTACAGAACAGAGGACGGCAGGGTGGTTATCTATGCCCATCTGAGCGATGTACTTGTAAGTGAAAATAATATAATCAATCAGGGAGATATAGTTGCTCTCTCCGGTAATACGGGAGCCTCTACAGGACCCCATCTGCATTTCGGTGTCTATGAGGATGGAAAAAGCATCGACCCACTGTCGATGATAGGGGATACTAAGGAGGTCAATACATCTTTAGTTGGAGAGTGAATATATTGAGCTTTAATTTCAAGGGCTTTGGTGTAGATCTGAAGCCCTCATTTTTTATTATGTGTCTTTTACTTGTACTATTGGGCAGGGGTAGTGAGCTTTGTGTACTTGTGTTTTCCGTTACCCTACATGAGAGTGCCCATATACTTACGGCTTTTGCCTTTGGACTGCCTGCAGAGGGGATAACCGTAACCCCCATTGGTCAGCAGGCAAGAATAAGGGGGCTTGAAAGACTCAGCTTTTTCAGACGTATTCTTGTGGTTGTTGCAGGCCCGGCAGTCAACTGTATACTGTGGATGCTATTTGGCAGCAGACTTAACCTTGCCCTTTTTATATTTAATATGCTGCCTGTATACCCCCTTGACGGAGGAAGACTGCTCCATTATATCCTGGGCTATTGCCTTGGAATACTCAGGGCCAACAGAGTCCAGAGTTTTTTAAGCCGGGGCATTGCAACCTGTATATTTCTTGTGGGTTTTATTCAGCCTGTACTGTATGGATACAACATAAGTCTGCTTTGTATAGGACTTTATCTGATTAAGATTAACAAACGTGAGTATATTAATATGACCTTTGCCTTTTACCGCAGCGTTATGTACCGCAGTGATAAAAAGGTGCTGACTGTACGCTCCTATATGGCAGGAGAAAATATAGGACTTAAGACCCTTGTTTACAGGCTTGGATGGGACTATTACACAGTGGTGTATGTAAGATCACCCTTGGGAGGGTGTGCAGGCAGTATAAGTGAGGAGGAACTTATCGGATATATTATGTGCAAAAGTATTAATCACAGGCTCAGGGATGTGCTTAATGACAGTATTTAGGGGCTTGCATTTGAAAAAACTATAGTGTACAATAAAATTATAGCTTACAAACAATATGTTACGGGGCTTTTATAAAAACTAAAGGCTGGTGAAAATGTGTATAATGAACTGACAACAAAGCTAAAGGAGTCGGTTATGGCTGTTTTGCCTATTGCCATACTGGTACTCCTTGTTAATTTTGCTCTTGTGCATATCCCTGTGTATAATGTAGTATTGTTTCTGATATGTGTTGCAATGCTTGTTATGGGTGTTGCCCTTTTTGGACTTGGTGCCGATGTATCCATGATGATTATAGGAGAAAAGCTGGGGTCCTATATTATTAAGACCAGAAAGGTATGGTTTATTACCATTGTTACCCTTATTATAGGTATTCTTGCCACTGTAGCGGAGCCCGACCTGAAGGTTCTTGCAGAGCAGACCCCATTCAGTAACAATGTGATTATATATTCTGTGGCACTGGGGGTTGGTATATTCCTGGTGGTGGCATTTTTCAGAATACTTTTTCAGGTAAAGCTCTCCTATGTCCTTATGGGGCTTTATACTATTGCACTTATTATTGCCGCACTTATTTCAGGGGATTTTGTGCCCCTTGCCTTTGACTCAGGCGGTGTTACCACAGGTCCCATTACGGTTCCTTTTATTATGGCTCTTGGTGTAGGTTTTTCCTCTGTACGAGGAGATAAGACTGCTGAGCAGGATAGTTTTGGTCTGGTTGCACTTTGTTCCATAGGTCCTATTCTTACGGTACTGATACTGGGGCTTATAAAGGGTGATGCCCGGGGCAGTTACAATACCATTGCCATGGAGAGCTTTAACAGTATGGGAGAGGTGCTTAGTGCTGTGTTTTCAGCCCTTCCTGTATATATGGAGGAGGTATTGCTTGCAGTTGCACCTATTCTTATATTTTTCCTTATCTTTAACTTTATTTTTATTAGAATGAATAAAAAGGCTTTGCTTAAGATATTAATCGGACTTTTATATACATATCTGGGGCTTGTGCTTTTTCTTACAGGTGCAAATGTAGGCTTTATGTCAACAGGTTATTACTTTGGCTATTACATAGCCCAGAGTGGTATGGGCTGGTTTCTTATTCCCCTTGGTGTACTTATGGGCTTCTTCATTGTTATGGCGGAGCCTGCCGTACAGGTTCTTAAACAGCAGGTAGAAGATATGACAGAGGGTGCTATCGGCAGCAGGCTTATGGGATACAGTCTGTCAATAGGTGTGGGTATAGCAGTGGGTCTTGCCATGGTCAGGGTAATAACGGGTATTTCCATCTGGTATATGATTTTGCCTGGCTATATAATTGCACTTGTTATAACTTTCTTTGTTTCACCTATATATACTGCCATTGCCTTTGATTCAGGTGGTGTTGCCTCGGGACCTATGACGGCAGCCTTTCTCCTTCCCCTTGCCATGGGAGCCTGTGAGGGGGTAGGCGGTAATATAATGACCGATGCCTTCGGTATAGTTACCATGGTGGCAATGACTCCGGTTATTACGGTACAGGTTCTGGGACTTGTTGCAAGGTTCAGGAAGCCTGCAATTAAGGGGCTTGAAATTATTGCCGACAGTGATATAATTGATTTTGATGAATGAGGTGTCCGAATGAATAAAAATATATATAAGCTTACTCCTGATGTTATGGTTGCTATCTGTGATTACAGCCTGAGGGAAAAGCTGGCAAAGCTCCTTGGAGATGGAGGTATGCCTGTGTACTTTATGCTCCACGGACATGGAAGTGCAAGCTCCGAACTTCTTGAGTATCTGGGCATAGGTGAACCCAAAAAGTCTGTTGCCATAGGCATACTGGACAGATCCGATGTAAGCAGGATATATAACCTGCTTAATGAGGAGATAAGTATATCAAAAAAAGGCAGGGGTATAGCCTTTACAATACCTATCAGCAGTATGAACGGACTTTTGTATAAGGTGTGTACGGGACAGACCCCCATTGAAGGAGGCAAAACGCAGATGCAAAGCGAAATGGAAATGATACTGACAGTTGTTAATAAAGGTGAGTTTGAAACTGTTATGGAGGCTGCAAAGGGTGCAGGAGCAACAGGAGGCACCATGCTTCACGGCAGAGGGCTTGGAGGCAGTGAAGCCGAAAAGTTCCTTGGTATAACCATCAATCCCGAAAAGGATATAGTTATGATACTGACCCCTTCTGCGAATAAACATAATATAATGAAGGCAATAAATGAGGCACTTACAATCGGTAAGGCAGGCAACGGAATATGCTTTGCTCTGCCTGTAAGCAGTGCCTTTGGTCTTGTACCGGCAAAATAATGCACATATAAACGGAGGAATGCGTTATGAAGAAATATTTGAGGATGGCTGCAATATCAGTAATACTTGCAATGATGATTACAGGTTGCGGCAAGGATGGGGATTCATCTGAAGGTACAACGGAAGTTGTTACTGAAAATAACCAATACGAAGATCTTACAGACAAGCTCAATGCCCTTTCCGATGAGATAACGGACCTTGTTGCCAAGGCGGAGCCTCTCCATGAGCAGGGTAAGCTGGCTACTGATAAGTATACTGCCATACAGGGACTTTCAGCTACCCTTGAGGAAATAGGCACAGAGGGTAATTCAGAAAATACCCTTAAGTACAATGAGCTTAAAAAGCAGGTGGAGGACCTTAGTTACGATGTAAGTGCTGCGGAAAATCCCCAGGAGCTGAATGAGGATACAGCCCTTACAAGTCTTATGGATTGTATTGAGGAGGCAGAGCCTGTGTTTACTGCCGCAAATGAGCAGGGCAAACTCCCTGACGACAGATTTGCGGAGTTTAAGGCATATAAGGCAGAGGTACAGGGTTATATTGACGGCACAAAGGAAAAGGGAGATAATATTACCCAACGCCTTAGTGATATACGTTCTGATATAACCACAATGGCATCACAGGCGGAGGCTGACAATGAGCTTATAGACAAGCTTCTGGCATCCCCTGTTACAGTGGGTGATAAGGCTGAGCTTGAGGAACTTATAGACAATTATCTTATGCTTCAGGATGAGGTACAGACAAAAATTTCATCAGGTGAGCTGGAGGAAAAGGATCTTACAGACCTTATGACCATAGGTGTTAAGGTGGTAGAACTTAAGGAGGCGCTTCAGACCGGTAATATCACTGAGGAAACCAAGGATTCCATGGCTGCTGTAAGTGCTGAGCTTAAGACATTTGCAGAGAGTGTAGGCTCGGATCTTGCAGAAAGGTTCAATTAAAATATATAACTGTTTACCGACCTTTGTTTTTGCAGAGGTCGGTTTTTTAATGTCAAATATAAAAATATTGTCAATTTATCTTGACGAATTTTGTAAGGCAAAATATACTATATATATTACACTTAATACAGAAAAGGATATGACCGAGATGAAATTATTGCAGGAGAGAATACAAAGGGACGGTACAGTTAAGGAGGGAAATGTCTTAAAGGTAGACAGTTTCCTTAATCATCAGATGGATGTTAAGCTTTTTGCCCAGATGGGTGAGGAGTGGAAAAGGCTTTTTGCAGGTCAGGAAATAAACAAGATCCTTACTATAGAGGCATCGGGTATCGGTATAGCCTGTGTTGCCGCAGGCTGTTTTGATGTGGATGTAGTATTTGCAAAAAAGAGCCAGAGTCTTAATATAGACGGTGAGGTTTACAGTACCAAGGTGGAAAGCTTTACACACAAAAGAGTATATGACGTTATTGTATCAAAAAAGTTCCTTGGCAAGGATGACAGGGTGCTTATAATTGATGACTTCCTTGCAAACGGTTATGCGGTGCTTGGACTTATTGACATTGTGGAAAGTGCAGGGGCTACCCTTGTAGGTGTAGGCATTGCCGTTGAAAAGGGCTTCCAGCAGGGAGGCAGACTTATACGTGAACGTGGTATTCATCTTGAAAGCCTTGCTATAGTAGATGAGATGAACTGGGAAACAGGCGAAATAAAATTCAGAGATCAGTAAAAAGGAGTTTGTATGGGAAATATATTTAAAGACGGATCTGTTGATAATATTTATAAGCTGGATGGCAAAGTACCGCTTTTAAGAGCAATTCCCTTCGGATTACAGCATGTATGGGCGATGTTTGTGGCTAATATTGCACCTGTGCTTATAGTAGCCGCAGCCTGTCAGCTTTCTGAAAAGGAAACAGCCTATCTGGTTCAGGGTGCTATGTTCATTGCGGGAATAGGTACTATTTTCCAGTTGTATCCCAAATTCAGGATAGGTTCGGGATTCCCTATTGTAATGGGTATAAGCTTTACCTTTGTATCGGTGCTTTGCGTTATCGGTGCCAATTATGGCTATCCTGCCTGTATAGGCGCCATCATTATAGGCGGTATATTTGAGGGTACATTCGGCCTTTTTGCCAAGTACTGGCGTAAACTGATTTCACCTATAGTTGCAGCCTCTGTGGTTACTTCAATAGGTTTTTCACTGCTTAACGTAGGTGCTACTTCCTTCGGAGGAGGCAGCGGCAGTCCTGACTTTGGTTCCTTCCAGAACCTGTTTTTAGGTTCCGTTACTCTTTTATCCTGCATTATTTTCAGTATTTTCGCAAAGAAAAATTTAAAGCCCCTTTCCGTTCTGTTCGGATTGATTGTCGGATATATAATAGCCATTATTATGGGTGTTGTGGATTTTTCATCCCTTAAGGATACCCAGATTGTTGCATTGCCTAAGATACTTCCCTATAAGCCTGAGTTTAATATAGGGGCCATAGTTTCCGTGGCGCTTATATACCTTGTTTCTGCTGCCGAAACAATAGGCGATACCTCTGTTATATCAGCGGCAGTTTTAAAGAGGCCTGCAACGGATAAGGAAATATCGGGAGCTATTACCTGTGATGGCTATATAAGTGCCCTTTCGGGTGTTATTGGTGCCATACCCATTACCTCCTTCAGTCAGAATATAGGTATAGTTGCCGTGACTAAGGTGGTAAATAGATTTACAATCCTGACAGGAGCACTTATTATGATCCTGGCGGGACTTTTCCCTGCCATAGGAGCAGCCCTTGCCACACTGCCTGAGGCTGTACTTGGAGGATGTACAATTATGCTTTTTGGCAATATAGTCCTTAGCGGTATACAGATGCTTTCAGACTGTGGCTTTACCCACAGAAATGTGACTATTGCAGCCCTTTCCCTCAGTATCGGTCTTGGCTTTACCCAGGTAAGTGACATCTTCTGTAACATGCCTGTTATTATACAGAATATTTTTGCACAAAATTGTGTGGCAATTGTATTTGTACTTGCCATTATTATGAATCTTATCCTGCCAAAGGATAATGTCAAGGCATAATTCCGGTGCATAAATTTTATGGATAATATCCGGGAAAATTAAGGGATACTTGACTATATTGCTTAATTGTACTATAATATCCCTTATAAGGTTTTTCGGTTATGCCAGGGGCAACCGCAAAATACCACATAATTTGGTTTTCGATTTAGGAGGAATTAGGAATGAACAGAGTTTATAACTTTTCAGCAGGTCCTTCTATGCTCCCTCTTCCCGTACTGGAGAAGGCACAGAAGGAATTGGTTTGCTACGGCGACACAGGTATGTCTGTTATGGAAATGAGCCATCGTTCCAAGGCTTTTGATGACATCATCAAGCAGGCTGAGGCGGACATCCGTGAGCTGATGAATATCCCTGATAACTACAAGGTATTGTTCTTACAGGGAGGCGGTAATACACAGTTTGCCATGGTACCACTTAACCTTTACAAGAAGGGTAAGGCTGATTATGTTCAGACAGGTCAGTGGGCTAAGAAGGCTGCTCAGGAGGCTAGAAAGTGGGGAGAAGTACATATCGTTGCAAGCTCCGAGGACAAGGTTTATTCCTACATTCCAAAGCTTGATAAGAGTATGTTTGATCCTGAGGCTGACTACTTCCACATTACATACAATAACACTATCTATGGTACAAGATATACCAAGATTCCTGATACAGGCAATGTACCTCTTGTAGCCGATCTTTCAAGTAACATTATGTCTGAGGTTATTGATGTTACAAAGTTCGGTCTTATTTACGCAGGTGCTCAGAAGAATATCGGACCTGCTGGTGTAACAGTTGTTATCATCCGTGAGGATCTTCTCGGCAATGCCAAGGCTGACTGCCCAACAATGCTTGATTATAAGATCCATGCAGACAAGGATTCCCTTTATAATACACCACCTTGCTACGCTATTTATGTTGCAGGTCTTGTGTTCCAGTGGCTTAAGGAAATGGGCGGCGTTGCACAGATGCAGAAGATTAATGAGGAAAAGGCAGGTATCCTTTATGACTTCCTTGACAACTCCTCACTTTTCAAGGGTACTGTAGTACCTGAGGACCGTTCACTTATGAATGTACCTTTTGTAACAGGTGATGATGACCTTAACGCTAAATTTATCAAGGAAGCTACAGCAGCAGGCCTTGTAAACCTTAAGGGTCACCGTACTGTAGGCGGTATGAGAGCTTCTATTTACAATGCTATGCCTGTTGAAGGTGTTAAGGCTCTTGTAGAGTTTATGAAGAAGTTTGAAACTGAAAATAAGTAATATATATCCGGGCGGCAACTTAGCCGCCCTTACATTTAAAGGAGATTAATTATGGCAAAAATACTTACACTCAATAAAATTTCCAAAATCGGTCTTGCCGATCTTCCTGCAAGCTATACAGTATCCGATGAGGAGAAAAATCCTGACGGTATTATGGTCAGAAGTGCCAAGATGCACGATATGGAGATGCCTGAGTCCCTCCTTGCTATAGCTCGTTGCGGCGCAGGTGTAAACAATATTCCTCTTGATAAGTGTGCTGAGCAGGGTATTGTTGTATTCAATACTCCAGGTGCCAATGCAAATGCAGTTAAGGAGCTTGTAATTGCAGGTATGCTTATTGCCTCACGTAAGATAATTGAGGCTGACAGATGGGTACAGTCAATGAAGGGTACAGAGGATGTATCAAAGGCAGTTGAAAAGGGTAAGAGTACATATGCAGGTCCTGAAATTACAGGTAAGACTCTTGGTATTATCGGTCTTGGCGCAATAGGTGTTCTTGTGGCTGATGCTGCCATTGCCCTTGGTATGACAGTATACGGCTATGACCCATACCTTTCCGTAAACGGTGCTATTGCCCTTAACAGCAAGGTAAAGAAGGTTGACAATATTGATGATATCTTTGCAGTAAGTGATTATATAACTATACATGTACCTGCTACACCTGAAACAAAAAATACCTTCTGCAAGGAGAATATTGCAAAGTGTAAGGACGGTGTAAGGATACTTAACTTTGCAAGGGGCGAACTTACTAATTCTGCTGATATGGCAGAGGCTGTTAAAAGCGGTAAGGTAGCTAAATACATAAGTGACTTTGCTGATGACTACCTTTTAGGTGTTGAAAATATTATCTGCCTGCCACACCTCGGTGCTTCAACTCCTGAGGCTGAGGATAACTGTGCAAGTATGGCAGCAGTGGAAATGACTGATTATCTTGAAAACGGTATTATTGTTAATTCCGTAAACTATCCACGTCTTACTATGGGCAGGGCTCAGGGCAAGGCAAGGGTATGCGTACTTTACAAGGCTGACAGCGATGCAGCTGCAAAGGCTCTTGCTGTATTTGGCGAAAGGGCTGTACAGAGTGCAAGTGCTACAAGGGGTGCCTATGGCTATGCACTTATAGATGCTGATGCAACAGAGGCTGACAAGGCTGCTGTTGAGGCTATTGAGGGCGTTATCAGAGTAAGATTAATCTGATTTTTTAAGGCTCCTTAGGCGAAATATCCCTAAAGGAGCCTTTTTGTATATATACCTGTTCTATCAGTACCAGATGCAAATATGATACTTGATTTCTTTTTCATCTTTATATATAATGAAATTAAGGTATAAATCTTGGACTATATCATTTGAAATCACCACCATATTTCCTTGATTTCATGAATATGGTCATATATTTAATGAGGAGTTTATTTTTTTATGGACAATGACGCTTTGTCAGGGATTATTTTTCAGCTGGTAGTGCTTGGTGTACTGGTTACGTTGTCGGCATACTTTTCCGCTACCGAAACAGCCTTTTTCTCAGTAAATAAAATAAGGTTAAAGGCTATGGCAAACGATGGGAATAAGAGAGCAAAACTTGTTTTAAAGATATGTGACGATCTGGATTCATTCCTTTCGGCAACCCTTATCGGCAACAACCTGGTTAATATTGCCACAACAGCTATTGCTACCGTGTTGCTTGTTTCCGTTCTGGGACAGGAGCTTGGTGCAACTGTTTCCACAGTTGCAGTAACGGTTGTAGTACTTATCTGCGGCGAAATTACACCTAAGAGCCTGGCAAAAAATTCCCCTGAAGGCTTTGCCATGTTTTCGGCACCGATAATACATATACTGATGATTATATTCAAGCCCCTTACCTGGCTTATCTCATGCTGGCAGAACCTTATATACAAATTTATTAAAAAGGATGATGTTCACGGCATAACTGAGGAGGAGCTTATTACCATGGTGGAGGAGGCTCATCAGGACGGTGAAATTGATCATGATGAAAGTGAACTTATAAGAAACGCCATTGAATTTAATGATATAGAAGTTGAGGATATTTATACAAGCCGTGTTGACCTTGTTGCCGTGGATATTGAGGACGACAATGAAACAATCAGCAATAAGTTTAAAAGCGGATTTTCACGTCTGCCGGTTTATAAGGATACCATTGATAATATAGTAGGTATACTCAATCAGAAGGATTTTGATGAGGTGCTTAAAAGCGGCGGATCTGTTGCAGATGTAATGAGTGATCCTATCTTTATTGTTCCTACTATGAAGATATCGGAGCTTTTGAGGACTCTGCAATCTAAAAAGTCCCATATGGCAATTATATTGGATGAGTATGGCGGTACGGTAGGTATCGTTACTCTTGAAGATATTATAGAGGAACTTGTAGGTGAAATCTGGGATGAACATGACAAGGTGTTTGTGCCCTTTGAAAAAATTGCAGATAATAAATACAAAGTCAACGGTAAAGCTGACCTTGAAAGTATGTTTGAGTTGTTTGACATTGATGCGGAGAGTGACCATTCAACAGTAGGGGGATGGATAGCTGAAAGATTCGGAAGAATACCACAGGCGGGAGAGGAAACGGATTTTGAAACATTACATATATCTGTATCAAAACGTGACCCCAGACGAGTTATTGAGGCTGTCATAACAAAAATTCAGGATTTATCCTCAAAGGAAAACACAAATTAATATTATAAAGGAGCTGAAAGTAAATCAATGATAATTTCATTAATTGCATTCAGCTCTCTTTTTGCCTTTATGTCACGATGTTTTCTTGCTTAATTACTTGACAAGGTAAATTTTTTTTGCTATTATATATTAGCTGGGCTAAAAAGCCCATATTATATGCGGATATGGCGGAATTGGCAGACGCGTAAGATTCAGATTCTTATCCTCGAAAGAGTGGTGCAGGTTCAAGTCCTGTTATCCGCATTACAGCTTTAGCCCGACTTTTGGTCGGGCTTTTATATTTATTACTAAGGGAGGTTTTAAAGTGGATAATAAAACTAAAAAGATTACCACTACGGCTATGCTCTGTGCCATTGCCTATGTGGTTATGCTGGTGGGGCGTATACCTATTTCAACAATGGATTTTCTTAAATACGATCCCAAGGATATTATTATTACTATCGGCGGCTTTATTTTCGGACCTGCATCTGCATTTATCATTACTGTAATTGTATCACTTCTGGAGATGGTAACAGTCAGTACTACAGGTCTGATAGGCTTTGTTATGAATGTTGTGCAAAGCTGTTCATTTGCCTGTGTTGCAGCCTGGCTTTACAAACGTGATCATACCCTTAAGGGCGCAGTAAAGGGTCTTGTGGCAGGTTGCTTTACATCTACGGTAATTATGCTTTTATGGAATTACTTCCTTACTCCTATTTATATGGGTATGCCAAGGGATGCTGTGGCTGAAATGCTTCTTCCTGTATTTCTGCCCTTTAACCTTATTAAGGGTGCCATAAACGTTGCTCTTACCATACTTGTATATAAGCATGTTGTTTCTGCCCTGAGAATGGCAAGGCTTGTTCCCCCATCACAAAGCAGTGAACCTGCACAAAACAGCGGCATAATTATTTTTATTTCTGTTTTGCTCCTTGCGGTATGCGTTCTGGAGATACTTATAATGAAGGGTATAATCAGACTTCCCTTTTAAAATACATAAATGAATTGAGAGGTAAAATATGACAGAGAGAGAAAAGCAGCAACAGGGACTTTTTTATTTAACAACTGATAGTGAGCTTATTTCCATGATAAAGCACAGCCAACAGCTTTGTTATGAGTATAATATGCTGCCTCCGGCCAAAGCAGAGGAAAGGGAGGCACTTATCCGCAGACTGATACCTCATATAGGTGATAATTTTACTATTGAACAGCCATTTCACTGTGATTACGGTATTAATCTTTATATCGGTAATAATTTTTATGCCAATTATAATCTTACTGTACTTGATTGTGGCAGAGTTACTATAGGAGATAATTGTTTTATAGGCCCTAATGTAGGTATCTATACTCCAAATCATCCCCTTGAGGCAGAAAAACGCAATACCCTTGTGGAAAGGGCGTTGCCTGTAACAATAGGTAATAATGTATGGATTGGTGGCAGTGTCGTTATCAATCCGGGTGTTACAATAGGTGACAACTGCGTTATAGGTTCAGGTTCGGTAGTTACCCATGATATACCTTCTAATTCCCTGGCAGTAGGCAATCCTGCAAGGGTAATTAAAACAATAGAATAAATTTGGAATCCCTCCCTTTTATGGGAGGTATTTTTGTGTAAAGCTTAATGAATTTTTAATAATAATGATACTGACATTTCCTTTGATGAGGCTTATAATTATATTTGTAAACATATCGGCATTTTTGCCGAAATATTTTTCAAGGAGAGATTTATATGAAAAAGAGAGTTGTAGCAGGGGGCATTGTGGTGATAGCAGCCGCTGCCTTCATTATTGTTGGGCTTCTGGGTAAAGGCAGCGGAGTGGAGGCTGCTCTTCCCGTAAACATTGCCCAGGTAACAGCAAGGGAAATGGTGACCTCTGTACAGGTTACAGGTAATGTACGTCTTAATGAGCCTGTCAGGATATATGCTTCCAATAATGGTAAGCTTGGAAAAGTCCTTGTTAAGGAGGGTGATTATGTAAAAAAGGGTGATGTCCTGTTTACATATGATGGGGATAATACAGATAGTGTTATCAATGACCTTGAGGATGCAAAGCTTAGCGTAAGGCAGATAGAGGAACAGATAAAGGGACTTTCATTGCCCGCTGACGAAAGTGAGCTGAAAAATGCCCAGGCATACATCACCCAGTATGAAAGCCAAACAGCTGAGATAAATTACAGCCTTACCATTGACAGAACCAACCTTGAAAAGGCACAAAGTGATCTTGAAAGGGCACAGGAGGACTATGACAAAAACAGCCAGTTGTTTGAGGCAGGTGTTATAGCTCAGAGTGAACTTAATACATATTCCGATAGTGTAAGGGATGCCAGAACTCAGCTTGAAAACTGTCAGACCCAACTGGAAAATGATACCCTTGCCTTTAATACCAATAAGGCAAACCTTGAGGCTGCAAAGGCTACCTATGAAGAACTGCTGAACAGACAAAATTCCGAAAGTGTAAAAAATCAGATAAGTCAGGCACAGGTACAGCTTGAGCAGGCAAAACTAAGGGTAAGTCAGCTAGAGGAGGATCTTGCAAAGTACAAGGATAACGAAGTTGCACCCTTTGACGGTAGAATTTCCACTGTCAATCAAAATGACGGGGCAACGGTTCTTGAGGACACCAGCGTACTTGAAATGGTAGATGAAAATGACACAACTGTATATGTGGATATACCGGAGTCTGATATGCCTGGTATAACTGAGGGTCTGGAAGTAATACTGACCGGTGACGGCTTTGAGGGTGAAATAAATGCCACCATTGAAAGCATTAAGTTTGAGGCAGAGGAAAAGCAGATAGATAATACAAATAAAAATGTGGTGGAAGCAGAGCTTGCAGTGGCAGATAAGTCTATGTTGCGTCCGGGATATACCCTTGATGCAAAGATAATTAAGTCTGTTGATGAAAATGCAGCTACCATCCCTGTTATGTCCTACCTTACAGATGATGAAGGCAGGGACTATGTATATGTTGTCAATAGTGATAACAGGCTTGAAAAGAGGATTGTTACACTTAAGACCTATTCAGATATGTATATTTCCGCAGATGGCGTGCAGGTAGGAGAACGTGTGGTAGATGCACCGGATGATACTATCCTTTCAGAGGGTATTCTGGTAAGTGATATAAATAGCTCTGGGGAAACAACAGTATCACAGACCACCGAAAGGGTGGTGTCCTGATATGATTAAGGCGGAAAACATTGTTAAGATATATAAAAACGGTAAGCTGGAAGTGGAGGCGTTAAGGGGAGTCAGCCTTAATGTAGATAAGGGTGAGTTTGTTGCCATTATGGGTGCATCAGGCTCCGGAAAATCAACCATGATGAATATTTTAGGCTGTCTGGACAGACTTACATCAGGCAGATACCTCCTTGACGGGGAAGATGTTTCGGCCCTTTCGGGAAAACGTCTTGCGGCAGTAAGGAATAAAAAAATAGGTTTTGTATTCCAGAGCTTTAATCTGCTGCCTAAACTCAATGCCCTGCAAAATGTTGAGCTGCCTATGGTGTATGCAGGTGTCTCCGGCAGTGAAAGACGTAAAAAGGCAATGGCAGCCCTTGAAAGGGTAGGTCTTGCGGAAAGATACAATCACCGCCCCAATGAAATGAGCGGTGGACAGAGGCAGAGGGTAGCTATAGCCCGCAGCCTTGTAAACGATCCATCAATTATTCTGGCAGATGAGCCTACAGGCAATCTTGACAGTAAGGCAAGTGTAGAGATAATGTCTGTATTTCAGGAGCTTAACAATGAAGGTGCTACAGTGGTTATGGTTACCCATGAGCCTGATATTGCCAAGTATACAAAGCGTATAGTAACCTTCCGTGACGGACAGATTATCAATGATATGCCCGTTAATGACAGACTTTTTGCGGAGGTGGGTATATGAGGCTAACAGAGAATATCGTTACAGCCATTACCAGTGTAATGGGTAATAAAATGCGTACCTTTCTGACTATACTGGGTATAATAATAGGTATATCCTCAGTAATTATGATAACTTCCGTAGGTAACGGTATCCAGTCAGGACTGAATAAGGAGTTTGAAAAGCTTAATGCCAATATGATAGGCATTTATTTAAAGAATTGGGACGCTGATGTTACCACAAGCGACTTCCTGACTATGGATGATGTGGAACTGATCAGAAGTCACAGTAATGTGGAGTATGCCGCACCTACTTCCTCTGCATCTGCAACAGTGGATCTCCGTAGCCGTACAGAACTTTACTGTATGATTACAGGCACCACGGCGGACTACAGAAATCAGGGTGGTCTGGAGATTGTAAAGGGAAGATTTATTGATGATGCAGATAACCGATCACGGGCCAACAGTGCTGTTATAGATGAGTGGCTTGCAAAGAATATATTCGGGTATACTGATGTTGTGGGCAAAACCTTTGTTGCCGACTTCAGCGGTGTTGAAAGGGAGCTTAAAGTGGTAGGTATACTTAAGAGTGAGGAAGAAAATTCCGTTGTGTCTACCTACGGACAGGGAAGCATATTTATGCCCTTTGAAACCGTCAACAGCTATACAAACAATGAATATGCGGACTATATATATGCAGGTGTCAGGGATATGGATAAGCTTGACCAAACAGTTGAGGAGCTTAACAGACTTATAAGCATAGCCCATGGTAATGATGATATGTATGGCGTAGAGTCATATATTAGCCAGGTGGAGATAATCAATAATGTGCTTACGGGCTTTACCCTATTTATAGGCTTTGTGGCTGCTATTTCCTTACTTGTAGGAGGTATAGGGGTAATGAACATTATGCTTGTTACCGTTACGGAGCGTACAAGGGAGATAGGTATAAGGAAGTCCTTAGGTGCCACCGACGGCAATATACGCGTACAGTTTATGATAGAGGCAGTAATACTTTCCCTTATGGGTGGTATTATCGGAGTAATACTGGGATATATAGAGGGTGTAGGAGCAGGTATGGTTATCAGTTCCCTTGCGGAGATGTCCTTCCCTGCAAGGCTGTCTATACCTACTGTTGTTGCAACTGTATTGATTACCGCGGCAATAGGTATTATCTTTGGTGTTTACCCTGCCGGTAAAGCTGCCAAGCTTGATCCTATTGACGCATTAAGATATGAATAAGGAGATAAATTATGGAAAAATTACGAGTTGCCTTTGTATGTGTTCACAATTCCTGCCGCAGTCAGATAGCTGAAGCATTGGGCAGGCATCTGGCAGGAGATGTGTTTGAGAGTTACTCCGCAGGTACCCATGTGAAATCTTCCATTAATCCTGATGCAGTAAGACTTATGAAGGAGATATATTCCATAGATATGGAAAGGGAGCAGTATCCTAAGCTTCTGGAGGATATTCCTGCTCCCCATGTGGTAATTACTATGGGCTGTAATGTATCATGCCCCAATGTGCCCTGCCGTATGAGGGAGGATTGGGGTTTGGATGATCCTACAGGTAAGTCCGATGATGAGTTTAAGGCGGTAATCAGCACTATACATGAAAAGGTGCTGGATCTTAAGAAACGCCTTGCATCAGGACTTATTTAACAGCTATATTGATGATGGTACGGACTGCTGCTTCCATGGACTCAACGCATATATATTCGTAGGGACCGTGGAAGTTGTGTCCACCTGTGAATATATTGGGACATGGTAACCCCATATAGGTTATCCTTGCTCCGTCAGTACCACCTCTGATGGGTTCTATTCTGACTTTTACCCCTGCTTTTTCCATTGCCTGAGCGGCTTTGGTTATGGCAGGGGAATTTTTATCTATTATATTAGCCATATTCAGATACTCATCATAAAGGGTAAGGGTGGCTGTTTCATTACCGTACTTTGAGTTGATTTCATCGGTTATTTTTGATATAAGATTCTTTCGCCCTTCAAAGCTTTCTCTGTCAAAGTCCCTTATAATATAGTCCAGGTGAGCACTTTCCACATTTCCCTTTATTTCAGTCAGGTGGAAAAAGCCCTCATATCCTTCAGTCTTTGCAGGTATATCATTTTCGGGAAGCCTGGAGTTAATCTCGGCGGCAACAAGCCCTGCATTTATCATAATACCCTTTGCGTCTCCCGGATGAACACTTTTCCCTTTAATGTCAATCTTTGCCCTTGCAGCATTGAAGTTTTCATAGCTAAGCTCACCTATAACCCCGCCATCCATAGTATAGGCAATGTCACAGCCGAAAATTTCCGGGTCAAAGTGATCTGCTCCACGGCCTATTTCCTCATCGGGAGTAAAACATACACCTATTTTGCCGTGTTTCAGCTGAGGATGTTCAAGGATGTATTTCAGGGCTGTTATTATTTCCGTTACACCTGCCTTGTCATCTGCACCCAGCAGGGTGGTGCCGTCGGAGGTTATCAAGGTTTTTCCCGTATATGCAAGCATTGAGGGGAATTCCTCAGGGGAAAGGGTAACACCCTTTAACTCAAGATTGCCCCCTCCATAGTTTTTGTGAACTATGGGCTTTACACCCTTTCCGCTGCAATCAGGAGAGGTATCCATATGGGCAATAAAGCCTACGGCAGGTAGATCATCTTCTGTATTTGAAGATATTGAACCATAAACATAGCCATACTTGTCCACCTTTATATCCTCAATTCCCAGCTCCGAAAGCTTTCCTGCCAGTATCTCTGCAAAGAGGTTCTGACTTTCCGTAGAGGGAGATTCCTTTGAATCGGGATCAGATGTTGTGTCTATTGAAACAAGCTCTTTAAAAAGCCCTATCATTTCTTCTGTCATACATTATCCTCCTTATTGATGTTATATTCATTATTTTACCATATTTCATAAAAAAATTCCACCGGGTAAAATATTTGAAAAAAAGTTGTTGACAAGGCAGATAAAATATAGTATTATATATCTTGTCGCTGACGAAAGCGCATTTTATGCAGAGGTGTCCGAGTGGTTTAAGGAGCTGGTCTTGAAAACCAGTGACTCCGCAAGGGGCCGTGGGTTCGAATCCCACCCTCTGCGTTTTTTCTGTAATAAAAACTATTTTATAGTAGAGCATTTGGAGAAGTACCCAAGTGGTTGAAGGGGCTCCCCTGGAAAGGGAGTAGGTCGTGAATAGCGGCGCGAGGGTTCAAATCCCTCCTTCTCCGTTCAAGGATGTCATAGGACATCCTTTTTTTGTGCTTTAATTTTGGGCAATAAAAAATCCTGCATCATAGGATACAGGATAAATAAAAGCGGGTGATGGGAATCGAACCCACGTCCTCAGCTTGGAAGGCTGATGTTCTACCATTGAACCACACCCGCATAAACCGTTGTCGGTAAAAAGAGTGCCCAGAGGCGGAATCGAACCGTCGACACGAGGATTTTCAGTCCTCTGCTCTACCAACTGAGCTATCTGGGCATATCTGTCACCAACAGCGACAAATGATATTATACTCTTGAAAGTGAAAGTTGTCAAGATGTTTTTTTAAATTTATGTAAAAAATAGCGGCATTGTAAACCCGGGGAACTTTGTGCAAAATTTTACAAAAAAACTCTTGACATATGGACTTTGCTTTGCTAAAATGTGACTAATCAAATAAATCAAGCGTTGATTGAGATGCAGACTTAATCGAACGGATTTACAGAGAGCCGTTGTCTGGTGCAAAACGGTAATGCCGCCTTTAAGCCTATCCCTCAGGAGCTGTTATCCCCAAACTTATGCGGTAAGGATGACCGGGATGCCCCGTTATAGGCAGGAGCTTGCTGGAGCTTAATGAGCGGCCATTGCAGTAATGCAGGTCGGAAATAGGGTGGTAACACGTGTATATCCTCGTCCCTGATATGTATTTATCGGGTACGAGGTTTTTTTATTTCTGTTGCAATAATATACACATTGCTGTATAATTAAATGAAATAAAAACACAGCAGTGTATTATATAGGAAGGATGATCAGATGAACAGACACGTATTGTCTATACTGGTTGAAAACCAGGCGGGTGTGTTAAGCAGGGTAACGGCTCTTTTCTCAAGACGTGGCTACAATATATCAAGCCTTAGCGTTGATGTTACTGAAAATGCTGAGCGTTCCCGTATTACGGTAGTTGTATTCTGTGATGATCTGATAATCGAGCAGATCAAAAAACAGGTTGAAAAGCTGATTGATGTAGTCAGGGTGGTGGAGCTTGCACCGGAAAGGGCAGTATTCAGAGAACTTGCCCTTATCAAGGTTAGTGCCAATGCCGATAACAGACCAAAGATAATCAGCATAGTTGATATATTCCGTGCCAATGTTATTGATGTTGCAAGTGAAACTGTAACAATAGAGATAACAGGCGATCAGTCCAAGATAGCTGCCTTTGTGGCACTTATGGAGGACTATGGTATAAAAGAGATTGTAAGGACAGGTCTTACAGGTCTTTGCAGAGGCAACAACCCTATGAGAAAGCATAAGGATGTAGATTGATTCAGGCATATATAAGGCTAACTGCCTTTATATCATATATTAAAACAAAATGTTTTAGGAGGCATTTAAAATGGCAAAATTGTTTTATCAGGAAGATTGTAACTTAAGCTTATTAAACGGCAAGACCGTAGCTATTATCGGTTACGGTAGCCAGGGTCATGCACATGCCCTTAACCTCAGGGATTCAGGTGTAAATGTTATCATCGGTCTTTACGAGGGCAGCAAGAGCTGGGCTAAGGCAGAGGCGCAGGGATTCAAGGTTATGACAAGTGCTGAGGCTGCTAAGGCTGCTGATATTATTATGATCCTTATCAATGATGAGAAGCAGGCTGCTCTTTACAAGGAGTCTATTGCACCTAACCTTGAGCCAGGTAATATGCTTATGTTTGCTCATGGCTTCAACATTCACTTTGGTCTTATCACACCTCCAAAGGATGTTGATGTTACAATGATCGCTCCTAAGGGACCTGGTCATACAGTAAGAAGCGAGTATCAGGCAGGTAAGGGTGTTCCTTGTCTTATCGCAGTTGAGCAGGATGCTACAGGTCAGGCTCAGGATCTTGCACTTGCTTATGCCCTTGGTATTGGTGGCGCAAGAGCAGGCGTACTTGAAACTACATTCAGAACAGAGACAGAAACTGACCTCTTTGGTGAGCAGGCTGTACTTTGTGGTGGTGTTTGCGCACTTATGCAGGCAGGTTTTGAGACTCTTTGCGAGGCTGGTTATGACCCAAGAAACGCTTACTTTGAGTGTATCCATGAGATGAAGCTTATTGTTGACCTTATTTACCAGAGTGGTTTTGCAGGTATGAGATACTCTATCTCAAACACTGCTGAGTACGGTGACTACATCACAGGTCCTAAGATTATTACAGAGGATACTAAGAAGGCTATGAAGAAGATCCTTTCTGATATTCAGGACGGTACATTTGCTAAGGAATTCCTTCTTGATATGTCAGAGGCAGGCGGACAGGTTCACTTCAAGGCTATGAGAAAGCTTGCTGCTGAGCACCCATCAGAGAAGATTGGTGAGGAAATTAGAAAGCTTTACAGCTGGAGTGATGAGGATAAGCTTATCAACAACTGATATTAGCTATACATATTGATTTATTGCGGCAGGTGCGGCGGTACAATGCTGTTGCACCTGCTTTAAATTTAATTTCGTAAAAAGGAGGGGCAATGTGAATAAGGTTACAGTTTTTGACTCTACATTAAGGGATGGAGCACAGGCAGAGGGGGTATCTTTTAGTGTAGAGGACAAAATCAAGATCGTTAAGGCTCTTGACAGGCTTGGAGTGGAATATGTGGAAGCAGGTAACCCCGGCTCCAATCCAAAGGATCTGGAGTTTTTTGAAAGGATCAAGTCTGTTGAGCTTAAAAATACTAAGATCGCAGCCTTCGGCAGTACAAGGCGGCGAGGCATTTCACCCTCGGAGGACGGCAATCTTCAGGCACTTCTGGGTGCAGGAACGGATACCGTTGCCATTTTCGGTAAAACATGGGACTTCCATGTTACCGATATAATTAATACCACACTTCAGGAAAACATTGAAATGATATATGATACCATCCTTTATCTTAAGGAAAATAACAGGGTGGTTGTATTTGATGCAGAACATTTCTATGACGGATATAAAAATAATGCGGAATATGCACTTAAAACCCTGGATGCGGCTGTGCAGGCAGGGGCTGACTGCCTTTGTCTTTGTGATACCAATGGTGGTACCTTTCCCGATGAGATATATGATATAACAAAGCTTGTTGTGGAAAAATTTGGTGTGCCTATAGGTATTCATGCCCATAATGACTGTGGAATGGCTGTAGCAAATACCATTATGGCAGTTAAGGCAGGAGCGGTACATGTGCAGGGTACAATGACAGGCTTCGGTGAACGCTGCGGTAATACAAACCTTTCTACGGTTATACCTGATCTTCAGCTTAAGCTTGACTACATCTGTATACCTGAGGAAAATATGACAGAGCTTACTCATATTGCAAGGGAGGTAAGCGAGATAGCTAACCTTAAGCTTAACGACAGAGAGCCATTTGTAGGTAAGACAGCCTTTGCCCATAAGGGCGGTATGCATATTGACGGAGTAAGTAAAAACAGCAAAAGTTTTGAACATATAGACCCATCCCTTGTGGGTAATGAGCGTAAGTTCCTTACCAGCGAGGTGGCAGGAAGAACCACTATTCTTTCCATGATACAGAAGATAGCTCCTAATATAGAAAAAAGCTCCCCTGAAACTACCCGTATTATTGACAGGCTCAAGGAGCTTGAATATGAGGGTTATCAGTTTGAGGGTGCAGAGGGCGGCTTTGAGCTGCTTGTAAGAAAGGAACTTGGAAAGTATAAGCCGTTTTTTGAACTTGAAACCTTTAAGATCATCGGCGAGCATACATCTGATGAAACTATGCAGACTGCCACTGCCATGATTAAGATAAATGTTGACGGCAAAACAGAGATTACTGCCGCTGAGGGCGATGGTCCTGTAAATGCCCTTGACAAGGCACTGCGTAAGGCACTGGAGGTATTCTATCCAAGCCTTGCTCAGGTACACCTTACGGACTATAAGGTAAGGGTCCTTGACGGTAATTCAGCTACGGCATCAAAGGTAAGGGTACTTATCGAATCCTCAGACGGTGAGGAAAGCTGGACCACTGTGGGAGTTTCAAAGGATATTATAGAGGCGAGCTGGAAGGCTCTTGTGGACTCTATTGAATATAAGTTAATCAAAGATATTGAAAATAAATATAAATCATTTTTATAGGAGGAAATACAACTATGGGTATGACTATGACTCAGAAAATTTTGGCTGCTCATGCAGGGCTTGACTCTGTTAAGGCAGGACAGCTTATTGAGGCAAAGCTTGACCTTGTACTGGGCAATGACGTAACTACGCCTGTTGCTGTTAAGGAGTTTGCCAAGATAGGCGTTGACAAGGTGTTTGATAAGGAAAAGGTTGCTATCGTACCTGACCACTTTACACCTAACAAGGATATTAAATCAGCTGAACACTGTAAGCTTATCAGAGGCTTTGCCCATGATAAGGATATCAAGAACTACTTTGAGGTAGGTCAGATGGGTATCGAGCATTGCCTTTTACCTGAAAAAGGTCTTGTTGTAGCAGGTGATGTTGTTATCGGTGCCGATTCACATACCTGTACATACGGTGCATTAGGTGCATTTTCCACAGGCGTTGGCTCAACTGATATGGCAGTAGGTATGGCAAGGGGCGTTGCATGGTTCAAGGTTCCAAGTGCCCTTAAGTTTGTACTTAAGAACAAGCCAGCTAAGTGGGTAAGCGGTAAGGATATTATTCTTCATATTATCGGTATGATTGGCGTTGACGGTGCCCTTTACAAGTCAATGGAGTTTGCCGGGGACGGTTTACAGTATCTTTCAATGGATGACCGCTTTACAATTGCAAATATGGCTATTGAAGCAGGCGGTAAGAACGGTATCTTCCCTGTAGATGACAAGACACTTGAATATATTAAGGAACATTCCGACAAGACTCCTGTTATTTATGAGGCTGACGAGGATGCAGAGTATGATGCTGTATATGAAATTGATCTTTCAACACTTCGTCCTACAGTTGCATTCCCTCATCTTCCTGAAAATACAAAGACAATTGACGAGGCTAAGGGTCTTGAGATTGATCAGGTTGTAATAGGCTCATGTACAAACGGTAGAATAAGCGATATGCGTATTGCTGCCAATATACTTAAGGGTAAGAAAATCAATCCTAACATCAGGGTAATTATTCTTCCAGGTACTCAGAAGATATGGCTTCAGTGCGTAGAGGAAGGTCTTGCAAAGATCTTTGTAGAGGCAGGCTGTGCATTCTCAACACCTACCTGCGGTCCATGTCTTGGTGGTCACATGGGTATCCTTGCAAAGGGAGAGAGAGCTCTTTCAACCACTAACAGAAACTTTATCGGCCGTATGGGTCATCCTGAGTCAGAGGTTTATCTTGCAAGTCCTGCTGTTGCAGCTGCTTCAGCAATTACAGGCAAGATTACCGATCCTGAGGATATTTAATATTTAGTATAAGGAGATAAGAGATATGAAAGCATGCGGAACTGTTTTTAAGTACGGTGACAATATAGATACTGACGTTATCATCCCTGCAAGATACCTTAACTCATCCGATCCAAAGGAGCTTGCTGCACATTGTATGGAGGATGCTATCCACTCTACAGTCAAGTTTGCGGAAAACGTTAAGGACGGGGATATTATCGTAGCAGAGAAAAACTTCGGCTGTGGTTCTTCAAGGGAGCACGCACCTATTGCCATCAAGGCAAGCGGTATTTCCTGCGTAATTGCAAAGACCTTTGCAAGAATATTCTACAGGAACTGCATTAATATCGGTCTTCCTATCCTTGAGTGTGAGGAAGCTGCAGAGGATATAGATATGGGTGATAAGGTTGAGGTTGATTTCACTACAGGTGTTATCACAAACCTTACAAAGAACAAGACTTACCAGGCAGAGCCATTCCCTGAGTTTATGCAGGAAATGATGAAGGTGGGCGGTCTTATTGAACAGACTAAGATTAAGCTTGGTTTAAAGTAATAGAAAAGGCAAGTATATTTACGAAAGGAAATGAATTAAAATGAATTATAATCTTGCTGTTGTTGCAGGTGATGGTATCGGCCCAGAGGTTATGGCACAGAACATTCTTGTGCTTAACGAGATCGGTAAAAAGTTTGGTCATACCTTTAAATATACAGAGGTTAAGGGCGGCGGCTGTGCTATTGACGAGTTTGGTGAGCCACTTCCACAGCATACTATTGATGTTTGTAAGGCAAGCGATTCTGTACTCCTTGGTGCAGTAGGCGGCTGGCAGTGGGATACTCTCCCGGGAAATATGCGTCCGGAGAGAGCATTACTTGGCCTCAGAGGTGCTCTTGGCCTTTATGCAAACCTTCGTCCTGCTACCCTTCACGATGCTCTGAAGGATGCTTGTCCTCTTAAGCCTGAGCTTGTTGCAGACGGTGTAGACATTATGGTTGTACGTGAGCTTACAGGCGGTATGTACTTTGGTGAAAAGGGCAGAAAGCAGACAGATATGGGTGAGGCTGCTTACGATGTTGAACAGTACTCAGTTAAGGAAGTTGAAAGAATTACAAGAACTGCCTTTGAAATAGCTATGAAGCGTAAAAAGCACGTTACAAACGTAGATAAGCAGAATGTCCTTGAGTCCTCAAGACTTTGGAGAAGCGTTGTACTTGAGGTGGCTAAGGACTATCCTGAGGTTACCCTTGATCACCTTTATGTTGATAATGCTTCAATGCAGCTTATTATGCGTCCTTCTACCTTTGATGTTATCGTTACAGGCAACATCTTCGGCGATATTCTTTCTGATGAGGCAAGCCAGATGACAGGCTCAATCGGGATGCTTCCATCAGCAAGTCTTGGTGAGGGCAGCCTTGGTATGTACGAGCCTGTACACGGTTCTGCTCCTGATATTGCAGGTCAGGATATAGCTAACCCTATTGCTACTATTCTTTCAGGTGCAATGATGCTTAAGTA
>CASFCZ010000005.1 GCA_949293325.1 uncultured Eubacteriales bacterium
AGGTAGGCGTGGTTTATTCTGTTATTTTTTATCTGGTTTTTTAATGTTGTTATCAAATGATCCTGACCTATTACCTCGTCAAAGCTCTGGGGACGAAGCTTGCGGTACAGTGCGGTATATGCCATATTTAAGCACCCCTTACTCTTTCTTTAAATATTATTCTATCACTTTTCAGGGTAGGTGTATACAGATTTTTTTCAAATAAAAAAAGCTCCGATAATAAATAACGGAGCCTTGTGTTAAAGTGCAGGGAAAATATTATAGCCTTACATTTTAGAGGAGATGGTTTCAAGGGCTGATAATATCTCCTTTTTAACGTTTTCATCGGTTTCCTTCTGAAGTCTGTGAAGGAGGTTTGACTTGGCATAGTCAAGGTTTTCGTCTGTATTCATACCGGCTATCTGCTTTGCAATCATTATCCTGACTTCTGACCTTGGGTCGTCTATGGAGGCTGAAATGGTTTCAGCTGCCACATCGTTACCTATGGCATCCAGTGCAGCCAGTGCAGCCTTTACTACCTCAATATCATTGGAGCGTATATACTCTCCGACTTTTTCGACATTTTTTGCTTTCTTATACTTTTCTATCTTTTTTAAGTCGTGCTCTTCAGCACTTTCGTGTCTGCCAAACATAAGTATCATCCTTTCAATTCATTTTAAGTGGAATTGTTGTGATTATATTATATACCATTAAAATATTCTTTTCAAATATCCTTTATTTATGGTATAATAATATTGATGTTATAATACAGGATGATTATAAATTAAAATGTATGGAGGTGATATTGTGGAGCTTCTTCAATTCAAATACTTTTTGACTGCTGCAAAATATCAGCATATAACAAGGGCGGCAAAGGAGCTTAATATAGCCCAGCCTGCTCTTTCCCAGTCCATCAGACGCCTTGAGGAGGAGCTTGGTACTGAGCTTTTTGACCGCAGACACAACAGAATAGTCCTTAATGCCTATGGTGAAATGCTTGTAAAAAGACTTGTTCCTATTATGTCCTCTATTGATCGTATCAAGGAGGAATTGTATTCTGCAACAGAGCCCCGTACCATTCATATTAATCTCCTTGCGGCTTCCATGTATGTGTCAAATGCTATTATAAGATATAAATCAGTACAGCCTAATATAGCCTTTCAGGTATCCCAGGCACTGACTGAGGACGTGGGAGATATGTGTATATACTCAGGTGCACAGGCGGAGCACAGAGATGACAGGCTTCTCCTTTGTGAACCCCTGTACATAGCCGCAGGACCCAATACGGAGCTTGCCATGAGGGATACCGTTACCCTAGCGGAACTTTCGGATCAGGGATTTATTGTGCCGGGGCATCTTTCTCCCCTCCGCCATCTTTGTGATATGTACTGCCGCAGAGCAGGCTTTGAGCCTAAGATAGTGTTTGAAAGTGGTGATATGGAGTCCATTTTTAATATGACATCGGCGGGTATGGGTATATCCTTCTGTCCCGGTACGTCAGTGCCGATCAGTGGCAACAGAGATTTTAAGCTTATTGAAATATCAGAGCCTAAGTGCGAAAGACGGC
>CASFCZ010000006.1 GCA_949293325.1 uncultured Eubacteriales bacterium
GGAAGCGCCCGAAGCCTGTGACCTAACCGCAAGGGAGGAGCAGTCGAAGGTGAAGCCAGTGACTGGGGTGAAGTCGTAACAAGGTAGCCGTATCGGAAGGTGCGGCTGGATCACCTCCTTTCTAAGGAAAAAAATAAGGATTAGGGTTAAGTAGTTTTCGATTATTTAGTTTTGAGTGTTCAGACTTAACAGAGTTTTGGGTGCTGTCAGGATAGCAGACAGCTTTCGGTATTGTCCGAAAGCATATTTATTTTATAATGTGGATGGGTTCCCGAGTGGCCAAAGGGGGCAGACTGTAAATCTGTTAGCTCAGCTTTCGAAGGTTCGAATCCTTCTCCATCCATTTTGTGTGCATGTAGCTCAGCTGGATAGAGCGTCTGACTACGGATCAGAAGGCCGCGTGTTCGAATCATGTCATGCACACTTTTTAAGCCTGTTACAGAAATTTCTGCAACAGGCTTTTTTGTTGTTTCCTACAAAAAAGAGGTGTGGTTAAAATAAACCACACCAAAAAAATAAGATAAATATTTTTTTCAAGCATTACAAATAGAACAAGCTTTTTAATTCAAATAATATACCATTAAATTCAGGTAAGCTGCAAATATACACCATAATAAATATGGTATTTGCAGGTATGCTGCCAAAGGTTTAATTTTATAAAAGCGATATATCATAAGAATAATAAGAGCAATAAGAATAAGAAGCCAGATAAATGCAAGCAGATAATTGGAAAATCTGAAAAAAATTATATTCCAAAAGAAATTAAAAAATAACTGAACTGCATACACCAACATAGCACTTCCCTTATCTACGCTGTCTGATGTACAGATAAGATAAGAGGATATTCCCATAAGTATATATAAAACAGTCCATACAATAGGAAATACTATTGGAGGCGGGCTCAGGGATGGTTGATTTATACCGGAATAACTCATATTACCGCTGAACAGAGCAGAAAGACTGCCTACTGCCAACGGAATAAGGATACAAATTATCAATAAACTTTGATTTTTTATCTTCATGTTTGCACTCTCCTGATTTTTTTATATTATATGGGTATATAAGCTTATTTATACAAAAAAATTATTTTTTGCAAATATTATACTTGTTTACTTTTGATTATTGGTGTATACTAAAATCTGTATGTAAATCAATTAGGAGGATTAATGAGATGAAAGATACAGAACAGCTCAGCATAAATTGTATACGTGTACTTTGTGCCGAAGCGATTGAAAAGGCAAAGTCGGGACATCCGGGTATTACTATGGGTGCAGCGCCAATGGCTTTTGAGCTTTGGAGCAGAAAGATGAAGCATAGTCCAAGCAATCCCGATTGGTTTAACAGGGACAGGTTTGTGCTTTCGGCAGGACATGGTTCAATGCTTTTATATTCATTACTCCATCTTTTCGGATACGGTGTAAGTATTGAGGATATTAAAAATTTCAGACAGTTTGGTTCAATTACTCCAGGTCATCCAGAGGTATACCATACTCCGGGTGTTGATGCAAGTACAGGTCCTTTGGGTCAGGGCTTTGCCAATGCAATCGGTATGGCAATAGCTGAAAGGCATCTTGCAGATAAGTTTAACAGAGATGGATTTAATATAATTGACCATTACTCATACGCTCTTTGCGGTGATGGTTGTATGATGGAAGGAATTTCCTATGAGACTGCATCCCTTGCAGGTTCGCTCGGACTTGGTAAAGTGATTGTACTTTACGATTCAAATAATATCAGTATTGAAGGTGATACATCTATCACATTTACAGAGAATGTCCGTGGAAGGTTTGAAGCGTTAGGTTGGCATACAGTGTACGTGGAGGATGGCAATGATATTGATGCCATTGGCAGAGCCATTGATCAGGCTAAGGCTGAAAAGGACAGACCTTCCCTTATTGAAATAAAAACGGTTATCGGTTATGGTTCACCAAATAAGGCAGGTTCTGAAGCATCCCACGGCGCTCCTCTTGGTGAAGAAGAAGTAGAGGCTACTAAGAAAAATCTTGGCTGGAACTATAACGAAAGTTTTTATGTGCCAGATGAAGTCAAGGACTCTATGGCTGAAATAATTAAGGAACATGAAGCTGAAAAAACAAAGTGGGACAAGCTTTATGCAGAATATAAGGTAAAGTATCCACAGCTTGCTTCAGAGCTCGAGGCATGGATAGCTGATGATTTTGTTCAGCAGTTTGCCGAAGATGAAAGCTTCTGGAATAATGATGAGGAATGCGCAACACGTGATTCTTCCTCTAAAATATTAAACAGAGCAGCAGAAATTATGCCTAATCTCTTTGGTGGTTCTGCTGACCTTGCTCCATCAAATAAATCTGTAATGAAGGGCAGAGATTATTTTACAAAGAATACTCCAGGGGGATCAAATATTCACTTTGGAGTAAGGGAACTTGCCATGACCGCTATAGCAAACGGTATGGTCCTCCATGGTGGTATCAGACCGTATATTGCTACATTCTTTGTATTCAGTGATTACGTAAAGCCTGCATTAAGAGTGTCAGCTATTTCAGGTCTGCCACTTATTAATATCTTTACCCATGACAGTATCGGCGTAGGCGAGGATGGTCCTACACATCAGCCTATTGAACAGCTTGCTTCCTTCAGAAGTACACCTAACTGTCTTGTTTTCAGACCATGTGATACAAACGAAACTGCTGCTGCATGGTATACAGCCCTTACAAGAAAGAATATGCCTACTGTTATGGCATATACAAGACAAAAAACAAAGAATCTCCATATTGACGGCAGAAATGCCCTTAAGGGTGGTTATATTGTAAGGGACAGTGAAAAAGTGGATGTTATTATTATTGCCACAGGTTCTGAGGTAGGTATTGCCTATGATGCCTATGATATTCTTAAGGAAAAGGGTATTGGTGCAAGAATAGTTAGTATGCCTTGTGTAGAGCTTTTTGAGGAACAGAGCGATGAATATAAGGAAAGTGTTCTTCCAATAAGTGTTAAAAAACGTATTGCCGTAGAGGCAAGTTCTGACCAAAGTTGGTACAGATATGTGGGCATTGAGGGAGAAATAGTAGGTATGACCGAGTTCGGTAAATCTGCACCATATGCAAAGCTTTTTGAGTACTATGGTTTTACAGCTGACAATGTAGCTGCTGTTGCTGAAAGGATAGTAAATAAGTAATGGATAAGCTGAAAAAACAAATGGACTTTCTTATTGAGATAGATAAGCTTAAAAGCATATTCAGGCAGTCCAGATTGGCAGATGACAGTCGTTTTGAGGATGATGCGGAACACAGCTGGCATCTTTGTATGTATGCTATCATTCTCGAAGAATACGCTCCTGAGGGCATTGATATGCTTAAGGTTCTTAAAATGGCACTTATACATGATCTTGTGGAGATATATGCAGGTGATACCTATCTTTATGATGTGGAGGGAAATAAGACAAAGGCAGACCGCGAAATGAAGGCAGCAGATAAGCTTTATTCTGCTCTTGATAAGCAGGGTGCCGAACTTAGAGCACTTTGGGAGGAGTTTGACCTTTGTGAAAGCCCTGAAGCACAGTTTGCAAACTGTCTTGACAGACTTCAGCCTATTATGCTTAACTATCTTACAAAAGGTAAAATGTGGCTAAAAAACAGTGTACATAAGTCAGATGTTCTTGAAAGAGGATACAGACTTGTAAATTATGGTCATCCAAAGATAGTGGAATTTTTAAATAAAATCTTGGACGAAAGTGTGGAAAAGGGTTATCTTCTTCCATAAAGGTTCTAAACAGACAGGTGTGTATGGGATATCATGCGCACCTTTTTGTTTGATAAAATTGATGTTATTTTATCAAAATAAATATTTCAGGGCATGACATACTGGTTGCATATTTTTACACATAGGTTATAATTATCCTGTATAGGATTAATCCCCAAAAATAAGGAGGCTGAATATGAAAATAGAAATTGGCAAAAAATTTCCTGATTATTTTAAATCTCTTTACCCTGAGGAATTTATGTTATTTTCGCATTTTGAAACTACATCTGCAGTACCTATGGTTTTGTTTGCAATAACTACCAGGAAAGAAAACGGACAGCCCAATATATGTTTTCATGGATGGAGTTGCTTCCATGGAGATAAAAACGCATTTTTTGCTGTTATGGGAAACCTGTATCAACATACACATACCTATGCAAATATATTAAGAGATAAGTGTTTCTGTATTAATTTTTTGCCTGTCAGCTATTATGACAGATTAGTAGATACTATAAACCATAATGACTATGAGGAAGACGAATTTCAGGTAGGCTCTTTTACATTGGAAAATGCAAAAACCATTGATTCACCTGTCATACAAGAAGCATTCATTAACATGGAGTGTACACTAAAGGATATACAGGATTTGAGTGGAGCAGGTATTACTGCAATGGTTATAGGAGAGGTACAGCATATTTCCGTTGATGAGGACTATGCTCAGGGTTATGAAAAAAGATATGGAAAAGAGGGCTTTATGCTGCTTATTCCCTCACCACAGAATCTTATTACAGGTGAGGCACCGCAATCGGCAATTGCAACATTAAACATAGAAAAATTTGATTGAAAATAAAAACACAGACTTTAAACGGATTATTATAGTGATTATAAGGCAAAGCATTTTCCATTGTCAGTTATTTTCAAAGCGATAAAATTGTAGGTTTATATTTTTCTAAATTTATAAAAATGTAGTTGACAATATCTTTTTACTGTGATATTATAAAACTGTTGAATATCTGGTAACACTGTGATGAGGAGTAGTAGGCTAGGATAAGCTTACAGAGAGCTGTCGGCTGGTGTGAGACAGCAGCTTTGAATATCTGAACTCGCCTTGGAGTGGTCGGCTGAATTAACAGTAGGCTTGAACGGATGCCCACCGTTAGCGGGGCAGGATATCAGCTATGGCTTGTATCCGGTTGAGTGTATTCCTTATGGAATAAATTAGAGTGGTACCACGGATTTTACCTTTCGTCTCTTATGATACGGAAGGTTTTTTTATTGTCAAAAACAGAGGAACAGCTTTTATGAAGGGAGTAATTAAAATGAATTTTCAAAGGTACAGACAATTTCCACCAATCAATCTGCCAAACAGAAAGTGGCCTTCAAGGGTAATAACCAAAGCACCTATATGGTGCAGTGTTGATCTTCGTGACGGTAATCAGGCACTTGAAAAACCTATGAACCTGGATCAGAAAATTAAATTTTTCAAGTACCTTGTTGCCATTGGTTTTAAGGAAATTGAAGTAGGTTTCCCTGCTGCAAGCGATACGGAATACCTTTTCTGTCGTACACTTATTGAGCAAAATCTTATTCCTGATGACGTTACCATACAGGTGCTGACTCAGAGTCGTGAACATATAATCAGAAAAACCTTTGAGGCACTTAAGGGTGTAAATAAGGCTATAGTACATCTTTATAATTCCACCTCAACACTCCAGAGAGATGTGGTATTTAATATGGATAAACCGGAAATAACAGAGCTTGCGGTAACAGGTGCAAAGCTTGTAGATAAGCTTGCAGAGGAATACGGCAAAGAGCATTTCTTGTTTGAATATTCACCTGAAAGTTTTTCAGGCACTGAACTTGACTACGCAGTTGAGATATGTGATGCAGTACTTGATGTGTGGAAGCCCACTGCTGAAAGAAAGGTTATCATCAATCTGCCTAATACTGTAGAAATGGCAACGCCTAATGTTTACGCAGATCAAATAGAATATGTATGTGAAAATATCAAGTACAGAGAAAATGTTATTATAAGTTTGCATTCCCATAATGACAGGGGTTGTGCAGTAGCTGACAGTGAACTTGGCGTAATGGCAGGTGCTGACAGAGTGGAGGGTACACTTTTTGGTAATGGTGAAAGAACAGGAAATGCTGATATTATGGTAATGGCTCTTAATATGTTCTCTCAGGGTGTAGATCCGGAGTTGGATTTTTCCGATATTAATTCGGCAATTAAGATATATGAGGAATCAACAGGTATGGATGTACATCCACGTCATCCATATGCAGGTGATTTGGTTTATACAGCATTTTCAGGTTCTCATCAGGATGCCATTAAGAAGGGTATGGCTAAGATGATTGAGCATCCTGACAGGTGGGAAGTACCCTATCTTCCTATAGATCCTTTGGATGTAGGCAGAAATTATGATCCTATTATACGTATCAACAGCCAGTCGGGTAAAGGTGGTGTGGCTTATATTCTTGAGACACACTTCGGGCTTCATGTACCAAAGAGTATGCAGCAGGATTTTGGAGCTATAGTTACAGAGGTATCTGTAGAAAAAGACAGTGAGCTTACTCCTGAAGAAATTTACGATTTGTTTATGGAAACATATTATGTCAGAGAACCTCTTAATGTTAAGTATTACAGTGAACATACCTCAAATACAGATCATGCAATAACTGATGCGGTAAATCTTGATGTGGATGTTTGCTATAACGGTGAGGATAAACAGTTCAGCGGCAGCGGTAATGGTATAATAGATGCCTTTTGTAAGGCACTTGAGTCAAATATAGGTGTTAAGTTTGATATTGTTAACTACAGTGAGCACTCCCTTGATTATGGTAACAAATCAAGGGCTATAACATATATACAGCTCTATGATGAAAATCAAAATTCATACTATGGTGTAGGTATCAGCAGCAACATTGCGAAGTCTTCCTTAAGGGCTATTGTAAGTGCAGTCAATAAAATGAAGTAATAAAAAGCGGTTTCCGTAACACATATCGGAAACCGCTTTGTTTTTAATGTTTTGATTTTTTTATATGAGTGGAATTGAAAATTTTTATTTCAGGTTTTAAGGGATGTATAGCAGTAAAGACCTTTGCCGTATAAAGAGCATCACTCCTTGCATCGTGAAAATGCTCCTCAATAGGAAGGTCAAGGGCTTCAACAGCATTTTTAAGACCTATGGTACCTCCATGACTGAATTTAAGAAATTTTGTGGCAATATTCTGTACGTCAATATATTCTATCCTGACAGGAGGCTCTGTTACATTGTGATACATCATATTTCTGTACAAAGCTCGTATATCACTGCTTCCCCAGGTACACAGAAGCTTATCATCCCCTATAAACTGTCTGAACTGTCTGTAGGCTTCAGGAAAATGGGGCTTGTCCTTAAGGGATGCGGTAGTAATGCCTGTTATTTTTTCCACATAGGGGTGCATCCGTTTGTAAATAACAGGTTTTATAAGTATACTTATATTATCCTGTATGTTATAGCTTTCATCCATGCGTACCGCCCCTATCTGTATTATTTCAAAGCGGCAGTCAGGATCTGTCTTAACAGGTTTATCCTCAAAGTCAAATGCCTGATTAAATTCAAAATCCAAAAACGTATACATTATTTTTCTTCCTTCTTTCCCACAACTTCTTTTACAATATCCGCAAAGGCACTGGCTGCTTTTGTACGATAGGCGTTTTGCCTGAAGGCAATAACCAGAGTCCATGTAAAGGCAGGCTCACCAAAGCTGAAAAATTTAGGTTGTTGCACAAGTCCTGAATAACCTATGTAGGATTCAGGAACGAAGCAAAAACCCATTCCCGCTGCGGAAAGACGAAGGGCTGTTTCTATGCTTGAAGTTTCGAGCATTACCTTAGGCTTGATACCTGCATTTATAAATACCTGATTTGCAATTTGTCGTAGTCTTTGATCGGCATGGAGCAGAATAAACTGTTCATTTTCAAGGGCTTTAATATCTATCAAAGGATATTTGTCTCTTGTTGTTGTGGTAGGGCTTTCAAAGGAGGGTGGTGCTGCAAGATACATTTTTTCCGAAAGTATCTCCTCATATTCAATATTTTTGCTTTTGATAGGAAGATTCATAAGACAAAGATCTACCAAACCATGGGATAACATATCCTCAAGCTCGTAAGAGCTGGCCTCTGTAATAATAAATTCTATACCGGGATATTTTTTCTTAAACACAGGTAAAATACTTGGAAGAGGGTTATTTGCTTTGGATGGCGTAAGACCTATATTTAACCTTCCAATCTTAAGGTCTGAAATGTCATCAAATTTTTTTTGAAGATTGTCAAGGAGGCTCATAATGTTAAGAGCTGTTTCTATATAAAGTTCTCCCTCATAGGTAAGGGTGAGGGGTGAAGTGTTGCGGTCAAATATATTTACTCCCAGTTGGGTTTCAAGCCTGTTTATATACTGACTTAATGAGGGCTGAGAAATAAACAGCTTTTTTGCTGCTTTTGAAAAGCTCCTTTCTTCATTTATTGTAAGAACATATTCAAATTGTTTTAAATCCATTTTAAGTTCCTCCTGATTTATTGGGGTAAAGCTATTCCTTACCATGTCTGTGCTGTGAATATGTGCTCAAGCACAAACTGCTGTAAATTATTATAGCACAAAAGTTATATCTTGCATAGAAAAAAAATATTAGAATATTTCTGTATTTATAGTACAATAAACTATGTATAATTACAACATTTTTAGGAAAATATTTGTAAAAAATTTGGAGGTGTACTAAATGAGCAGACTTGACGAGTTAAATGAGCTTGTTGCTAAGCGAAGTCAGGAACCCTCCGTTGCACGTGTCAGGGCTGAAAAGCTCTTTGATGAAGGAAGTTTTGTTGAAATCGGCAGATTTAATGATGATGCCGGGGTTTTGACTGGCTACGGTACGGTAAACGGAAGATTGGTTTATGCTTATTCACAGGAGAATGCGGTTAATTATGCCCATGCAAAAAAACTGGGTAATCTTTATGAGCTGGCTCTTAAGATGGGAGCACCTGTTGTAGGCATAATGGACTCAAAGGGACTTGTGCTTGAAGACGGTCTTGATGCCTTTGAAGCTTACGGTATGATGTTTAAAAATCAGACTGCTGCAAGTGGTGTTGTTCCACAGATAAGCATAGTGCTGGGGGATTGCCTTGGCGTAAGCAGTATCATTCCTATGCTGTCAGACTTTGTTATTATGTCTGAGGAAAATGCAAAGCTTTTTATGCAAAGTCCTACAGTATTCAAGGGAATTGAAGGAAAAACCACTACTTATGATGAAATAGGCGGAGCTGAAAATCATAAGAAAAACACCGGTCTTGTACATTGTACTTACAAGACAGATGATGAATGCCTTGAACATGCAAGGGAATTGTTATCATACCTTCCAGACAATAATCTTGATGGTATGATTGCAACCGAGCCTACTGATGATCTCAACAGGATTGATAATGCCCTTGACAGCATTATCCCAGAGGGATATGAGGATGCTATAGATATGAGATATATAATCACATCCATAGCTGATAACAGCAGGTTTTTTGAAGTTCATAAAGGTTTTGCCGACAATATTATAACAGGCTTTATCAAGCTTGACGGTATTACAGCAGGTATAGTGTCATGTAGCGGACTTCTTACCCTTGATGCTTGTCATAAAACAGGTGAATTTGTCAATATATGTGATGCCTTTAATATACCTATAATAACACTGACAGATGCTTGCGGCTATAAGAGAGATTATGCCCAGGAGCATAACGGCATTATCTCTCTTGCAGCCAAGCTTCTCTATGCCTTTGCAAATGCTACAGTACCTAAGATTAATGTAGTAGTAAGAAATGGTATTGGTAATACATACCTTATCATGAATTCAAAGCATATAGGTGCTGATATTGTATTTGCATGGCCATCAGCCAGATTTGCACTTATGGACAGGGATGCACAGATAAAAATTCTTGGTACAAGTGCTGAGGAATACGATAAGCAGGCATCTCCATATAATGTTGCTGCTCATGGATATGTTGACAATGTTATTATACCTTCAAACACAAGAAAGAGGCTTATAAGCTCACTTGAGATGCTCCTTACCAAGCGCGAATCAAAGCCTGCCAGAAAACATTCAAGTATCGAATTTTAAGGAGTGATGATAAATGGGCAGTTTTTTAGATGCCATTGTTTTAAGTGCACAGACATCTGATATAAGTGCTGTAGAATATATCAGCGATATGGATCTGGGCCTGCTGACAACAGTGCTGGGGCTTGTGATAGTTTTTGCTATACTTATAGTTATTGCTCTCTTGCTTGCTATCTTTTCGGTACTTGTCAGAGATAAAAAGAACACAGAGCCTGTTCAACAGCCGTTAAGACCTGTTATTCCGTCTGTTGCTACAAGTGCTGCTACAGACGTTACAGATGATAAGGAACTTGTTGCGGTTATTACAGCTGCTATAGCTGCAAGTATGAACACAAGTGTGGATACCCTTGTTGTAAGAAGAATAAGGCGTGTTGGTTCATGGAACAAAGAAGCTATTGAAGAACAGCAAAGCAACATATATTATTAAGGAGGATTAAAAGATGAAAAATTTCAGAGTTACAGTAAATGGTTATTCCTATGACGTACAGGTAGAGGAGGTTGGTGCTTTTGCAACTCCTGCAAGGGCAGCAGCTCCAGCTCCAGCACCGGTTGCAGCACCTGCTCCTGCAGCAACACCCGCACCTGCGCCAGCACCAGCGGCAGCGGCAGCAACTCCAGCTCCAGCACCAGCTGCAACACCTGCAGCAGCACCCGTTGGAGGTACAGAGGGTAACATCAAGGTGACTGCACCTATGCCAGGTACAATTCTTGATATTAAGGTAAACGTTGGGGATAATGTTTCTGAAAATCAGGTTGTACTTATACTTGAGGCAATGAAAATGGAAAATGAAATAGTAGCTCCTGCAGCAGGAAAAATTTCATCAATTAATGTGTCTAAGGGGGATGCCGTTAATTCGGGTGACGTTATGATCACTGTTCAGGGATGATCTGAACGGAGGTAATGAAAAATGATAGATACTGTTATAGACTCATTGATTACATTTGGTGAAAGCTCGGGCTTTTATTTATTGTTTCAGGGGGATAATTATAAGTATCTTATAATGATATCCGTTGCTCTGTTCTTTATTTATCTGGCCATTGCAAAGAAGTTTGAGCCGTTGTTGCTTTTACCTATTGCATTTGGCATGCTTCTGGCGAATATACCAGGCAATACTCTTATGCAGACACCTGCAGAAAGCTCAACTGGCAAAGGTGGCTTACTCTGGTACATATTCCAGGGGGATGAACTTGGTATTTTTCCTCCGCTCATATTTATGGGCGTAGGTGCTCTTACGGATTTTGGCCCGCTTATTGCCAATCCTAAAAGCTTCCTATTAGGTGCGGCTGCGCAGTTTGGTATATTTGCTGCATTTCTAGGTGCTATTGCCCTTGGTTTTACTCCCCAGGAAGCTGCATCTATAGGTATTATCGGCGGAGCTGATGGACCAACTGCTATATATACCACTACACAGCTTGCTCCTCATATTCTTTCTAGTGTAACGGTTTCAGCTTATTCATATATGGCGCTTATACCTATTATCCAACCGCCTATTATGAAACTGCTTACAACGAAGAAAGAACGTGCTGTCAGAATGGAGCAGTTACGTGAGGTTTCAAAGAGGGAAAAAATACTTTTTCCAATTATAACAGCTACCATAGTTATTATGATCTTGCCTGATACGGCATCTCTTATAGGTATGCTTATGCTGGGTAACCTTTTCCGCGAAAGCGGTGTAACTGATAAACTGGCACAACATGCCTCAGAGGCACTGATGTATGTGCTCAGTATATTTATAGGTGTCAGTGTAGGTGCTACAGCAAGGGCTGATACATTCCTTCAGATGGATACAATACTGATCCTTGTTCTGGGCCTTGTAGCCTTTGCTTTTTCAACTGCCATGGGTGTTTTATTTGGTAAGCTTATGTGTAAGCTCAGCGGTGGTAAGATTAATCCACTTATAGGTGCAGCAGGTGTTTCTGCAGTACCTATGGCAGCCAGAGTTGCACAGAAGGTTGGACAGCAGGAAAATCCGAATAACTACCTGCTTATGCACGCTATGGGACCAAATGTTGCCGGTGTTATAGGTTCGGCTGTAGCCTCCGGTATTTTCTTATCAATGTTAAGGTGAGGAGGTATAGTAAATGCCTAAAGCTATAAAAATCTGTGATTGTACCCTCAGAGATGGTCAACAATCACTTATTGCTACAAGAATGCGTATAGAGGATATGCTCCCTATACTTTCTAAAATGGATGAGGCAGGTTTTTCTGCAGTTGAGGTATGGGGTGGCGCCACCTTTGACTCCTGTCTCAGATACTTAAAGGAAGATCCTTGGGAAAGGCTTCGTAAATTCCGTTCAGCATTCAAAAATACAAAGCTTCAGATGCTTTTAAGAGGTCAGAATATTCTGGGATACAAAAACTATCCCGATGATGTTGTAGAGGCTTTTGTAAGAAAGAGTATTGAAAATGGTATAGATATTCTCAGAATATTTGATGCACTGAATGATACAAGAAACCTTCGTACTGCCGTTAATGCAGTAAAGAAGGAGGGTGCCCATGCCCAGCTTGCAATCAGTTACACATTAAGTGAGGTTCACACACTTGAGTATTATGTTAAACTTGCAAAGGAACTTGAGGAGATGGGTGCTGATTCTATTTGTGTAAAGGATATGGCCGGTCTTCTCTTGCCACAGCCTGCCTTTGAACTCGTAAAAGCACTTAAAGAAACTGTTAAAGTACCTATAGAGGTACACAGTCATTATACAAGTGGTGTAGCCTCAATGACATATATGAAGGCTATTGAAGCAGGTGCAGATATAATTGATACCGATATGTCCCCACTTAGTATGGGTACGGCACAACCTGCAACAGAAGTTATGGTTGCTGCCCTTAAGGGTACTGAGTATGATACAGGTCTTGATGATAATCTCCTTAAGGAAATAGGGGATTATTTCAAACCTATCAGGGAGGAAGCACTTGAAAGCGGATTGTTAAGCCCAAAAATGCTTTCAGTAGACATTGCTACTCTTCTTTATCAGGTTCCTGGCGGTATGCTTTCAAATCTTGTAAGTCAGCTTAAAAATGCTAATGCAGAAGACAAGTATGATGAGGTGCTTAAAGAGATACCTCGTGTACGTGCTGATTTGGGATATCCTCCTTTGGTTACTCCATCAAGTCAGATAGTAGGTACTCAGGCAGTGCTTAATGTCCTTATGGGCGAAAGATACAAGATGGTTCCAAAGGAGACAAAGGATATTGTAAGGGGTATGTATGGTAAGACTCCTGTTCCTATTTCCGAAGAAATCAGGAAGAAAATTATCGGTGATGAGGAGCCTATAACATGCAGACCTGCGGATCTCCTTGAGCCTGAGCTTGCCAAGATGGAGGCAAAGATGAAGGATTACAAGGAAAAGGACGAGGATGTACTTAGTTATGCACTTTTCCCACAGCAGGCTATTGATTTCTTTAAATTCAGACAGGCTCAGAGATTTGGTATAGATCCAAACCTTGCTGATACCGACCATGGTGTTTATCCTGTTTAATCTATTGGCAGTAAAGTCCTCATTCAGTTAAATGGGGACTTTTTGCTTCTTTCATATATTAGCAAGATATATTGTTTTGCGATAGGTTGATATATTATATGCCTATCGCTTTTTTGCTATATACAAGTGTTAAATTTTAAGATTTACTTTAACTCTTGAATTTATGTATATTGTGGTGTTATAATATATTCTTGAAAAAAATGTAATGCGAGGACGAAAAATGATTTTTAAGAAATTTTTTGCATATATAACCATCATCAGCATTATTGCACTCAACGCTTCGGTTACAATATTGGCTGAAACTGAGACTACAACAGAGTCTGCGGTATCGGAATCTACGTCCGAAACAACAACCGCCCTTATTGATACACATGGTGTGGATACGGATCTGAGCATCAATGCAGAAGCCTGTATATTGATAGATGCGGAAACCGGTGTAGTAATATATGAAAAAAATTCCCACGAAGTTTTGTATCCTGCAAGTATAACAAAAATAATGACGGTTCTGCTTGCTTGTGAAGAAGGTAATATGTCAGATACTGTAGTTCATTCAGAAAATGCGGTGTTTGGTATAGGAGAGGGAAGCAGCCATATAGGAATGGATGTTGGTGAAGAAGTTAATTTTGAAGATGCCCTTTACGGAATACTGCTTGAGTCTGCAAATGAAGTGTGTATGGCAGTAGCTGAGCACATTGACGGTACTGTTGAAAAATTTGTTGACAGAATGAATGAAAAGGCGGCAGAACTGGGCTGTAAAGATACTCATTTTGCAAATCCCCACGGATATCATGATGATAATCACTATACAACTTGCTATGATATGGCTCTTATAACAAAAGCGGCAGTCCACAACGATGAATTTTTAAAGATATTTTCTACAGTTGATCATACTATTCCCCCTACAAATAAAAATGTTGAAAGATATTTACATAATAAGGATAAAATGATGCGTCCCACATCTCCATATTATTATGAAAATATAATCGGTGGTAAAACAGGCTTCCACGATCAGGCTCTTAATACCCTTGTAAGCTATGCAGGAAAGGATGATGTACGCCTTATAAGTGTTGTTATGAAGGATAACGGTGCCGCACTTGCCTATGAGGATAGCGCCAATCTCCTTGATTATGGTTTTTCTCTTTATGAAAACAAATCACTTGTTTCATCTGATGCCTATTCAGGAGAAATTCCTGTAATACAGAACTATAAGGATAAAGTATATCAATTGGGTAATATATCTCTTAAGCTTGATGGAGATTTTTCGGCTAAGGTACCAAGCTTTGTTGATGCCTCACAGGTAAGTGTAAAGCCTCAATTGGATGAAAACATTCAGGCACCTGTAGAGGTTGGTACTACTGTAGGTGTATTGGATGTATATTATGGAGATTATCTTTTAGGTAAGGCAAATATTGTAGCTGCAACAGGGATAGATGCAGTGCCGGAAAGTGATCTTGAACATCAGGAAAGAATGGAAAACCTTAAGGCATTTGCAATAAAAGCTTTAAAGATTGTGGGAATTGTAATAGTTGTTATCTTTGTCCTGATTATTATTTTAAAACTATATTTTAAAATCAGGGGCGGCAGAAGAAGGCGTAAAAAGATATACAGCTACAGCGGACGATACACCATGGGAAATAAAAAAACACACCATAGAAATAATAACAGGAAAAGAAAAGTAAAATATAAATTTAAAATAAAACGATAAAGAGGGATACAGCAAGTTGTATCCCTTTTCATAAGTTTTCAGAAGTTAAGTTAATAAAATATTTGCAAAAAAAGGAATTTTTGCTCTATTGTTTTTCTATAAAAACATTGATTTTTGTTTTATTTTATAGTATCATAAAACTAAGAAATAATATAATAAATGGAGGTAGATATCCAATGGAAAATCTTAACAGAAATCTTTTAACTAACGGCTTTAAGTTTAATGATGACTTAAAGATCGGTACAACAAAAACTATGCCTGAAAAGGTAGTTCAGTTTGGTGAGGGTAATTTCCTTCGTGCTTTTGTTGACTATATGTTTGATGTACTTAATGCAGAGGGTAAATTTAACGGTTCTATTACTTTGGTACAGCCTATCGGTGGCGGTGATGTGATCAGAAAGTTCATTAATGATCAGGATGGTCTTTATACCCTTATTGCAAGAGGTCGTGAAAACGGTGAGAAAGTTGTTAGTAAAAGACTTATTACCTCCTGTACAAGATGTATAAATCCATATGTTGAACTTGATACATATAATAAGTGTGCTGAAAATCCAGAGCTTAGATTTATTGTTTCCAACACAACAGAGGCAGGTATTGCTTATAAGCCTGAGCCTATGGTTGATGACAAGCCACAGGATACTTTTCCTGCAAAGGTTACTAATTTCCTCTACAAGAGATATACTGCTTTTAATGGGGCAAAGGATAAGGGTCTTGTATTTATTCCATGTGAACTTATTGATGACAATGGTAAGACACTTAAGAAGTATGTACTTCAGTATGCTGCTGACTGGAATCTTGAGGCAGCTTTTGTAGATTGGGTAGAGAATGCTTGTATCTTTACCTCAACACTTGTAGACCGTATTGTTACAGGTTATCCAAGGGATGAGGCTGCTGCTCTTTGTGAAGAGTTTGGTTACATTGATAACGTTATTGATACATCTGAAATTTTCCACACATGGGTTATTGAAGGCCCTGCTGAGCTTGCTGAGGAGCTTCCATTTGATAAGTGCGGTCTTCATGTTATCTTTACTCCTGATGTAAAGCCTTATAAGAAGCGTAAGGTAAGAATTCTTAATGGTGCTCACACCTGTTCTGTACTTGGCGCTTATCTTGCAGGCAAGACTTTTGTAGGTGAGATGATGGCTGACAAGAGATACTACAGCTACCTTGAAAAGGCTCTTAATGATGAGGTTATTCCTGCTCTTGTTGACCTTGAGTATGAGGACCTTAAGTCATTTGCCGATGCTGTATTTGATAGATTCCAGAACCCATATATTAAGCACAAAATTCTTGATATTTCCCTTAACTCAACTTCTAAGTTCAGAGCAAGAGTTCTTCCTACTATCAAGGAATACTATGAGCTTAAGGGTAAGCTGCCTAAGGTTCTTACATTCTCTTTTGCAGCATACCTTGCATTCTTTAAGGGTACAGAGATCAGAGATGGTGCACTTATCGGTCACAGAAACGGTGATGAAGAATATCCAATCAAGGATGATGCTTCTGTACTTGAAATGTATGCAGATCTTCACTCAAAGTATGACCTTAAGGATAAGGCTGCTTGTGCTGAATTTGTTAAGATTGTATGCTCAAAGACAGATCTTTGGGGTGAAGATCTTAATAACTTTGCTGATTTTGCATCTGTTGTTGCTGACCATCTTTATGCTATCGAAACTGAGGGCATTGTTGCAGAAACTGACAAGGTGCTTGCTTGTGCAGAGTAATTTCCGGAGGAAAATATGGAAAAATATATTAAGTTAAATCCTAATGACAATGTAGTTGTTGCTATTGATGATATTAAGGCCGGTGAAGTTATCTGTGGTGTTACCACTTCGGATGATATTGCCAGAGGTCATAAAATGGCTATAGCTGAGATACCACAGGGCGAAAATGTTATCAAATATGGTTACCCTATCGGACATGCCACAGAGAATATTAAACCCGGACAATGGGTACACTCTCATAATATAAAGACTAATCTCAGTTCAACTCTTGAATATACCTATAATCCTAAGCTCAACAATATTCCTGTTACAAGGAAAGATACCTTTATGGGCTATGTGAGAAAAAACGGTGAAGTAGGTATACGTAACGAGATATGGATAGTTAATACCGTAGGTTGTGTAAATGGTGTTTCAAATGCTATTGCTGAAAAGGCAAGAGAAAAATATGGTGATATGGTTGACGGAATTTATAATTTCGTTCATCCATATGGCTGTTCACAGCTTGGTGAAGATCATGAAAATACACAGAAACTTCTTGCAGGTATGGTAAGACATCCCAATGCAGCAGGCGTACTTGTATTAAGTCTTGGCTGTGAAAATAACAATGTTGATGAATTCAAAAAAGTTCTTGGCGAATATGATGAAGAAAGAGTTAAGTTCTTTATCTGTCAAGAGCATGAGAATGAGGTAGATGAGGCCGTTGAGGTTATTGGCGAGCTTGCAAAGTATGCTTCTACCTTTAAGCAGGAGGAGGTTCCTGTAAGTAAACTTGTTATCGGTCTTAAGTGTGGCGGATCAGATGGTCTTTCAGGTATTACTGCAAATCCTCTTATTGGACGTATTTCTGATATTATGGTTGCAAATGGTGGTAAGACAGTTCTTTCAGAGGTTCCTGAAATGTTTGGTGCAGAAACTATCCTTATGGACAGATGTGAAACCAAGGAGCTCTTTGATAAAACAGTTGACCTTGTAAACAATTTCAAGGAATATTTCTTAAGTCATGGACAACCTGTTGGCGAAAATCCTTCCCCTGGAAATAAAAAGGGCGGTATTACTACACTTGAAGATAAATCCCTTGGTTGTACACAGAAGGGTGGTACATCAGATGTTAAGGGTGTTCTCCTCTATGGTGAAAAGGCTACTGCATCGGGACTTAATCTTCTTCAGGGTCCGGGCAATGATATCGTTGCTATCAGCGGAATGATGGCAAGCGGATGTCATCTTATTCTTTTCTCAACAGGTAGAGGTACACCTGTAGGTTCTCCTGTTCCAACAGTTAAGATTGCTACAAACTCTGATCTCGCCAAGAGAAAGGCTAACTGGATTGACTGGAATGCAGGTCGCCTTATTGAGGATAAGGAAATGGATTCTTATGCCGAAGAATTCTTTAAATATATTCTTGATGTGGCTTCCAACAAGGTTCAGACTAAGAATGAAATCAACGGCTACAGAGAAATTGCTATATTTAAAAACGGTGTTACACTTTAATGATTAGTACTGCTTTGCCTGTAATACATAGGCAAAGCATAATTTTAAATTTATTTTGGAGGAAACAAGAAATGGGCTTTATTGATGAAAATTTTTTGTTAAAGACAGAAACTGCTAAGAAGTTATTTAATGACTATGCAAAAAATCAGCCAATATATGACTTCCATTGTCACTTAAATCCACAGGAAATTTACGAAAACAAGAACTTTGAGGATATTTCCGATGTATGGCTTGGTGGTGACCACTATAAGTGGAGAGCTATGCGTTCCCTCGGAATTCCTGAAGAGGAAATTACAGGTAAGGATGCAGATAAGCTTAACAAGTTTGTTAAGTGGGCAGAAACAATTCAGTATGCAATCGGTAATCCTCTTTATCACTGGACTCACCTTGAGCTTCAGAGATTTTTCGGTATTTATGAGCCACTTACAAAGGACAATGCAGTTGAAATACACGATAAGATTAACGCTATGCTTGCAAAGCCTGAATTCAGAGTTCGTGAGCTTATTAAAATGTCAAATGTAGCAGCTATCAATACTACAGATGATCCTGCTGATTCATTGGAATGGCACAAGAAGCTTGCTGCAGAGGAAACCTCATTTAAGGTTTATCCTGCATGGAGACCTGATAAGGCGCTTAATATTGATGCACCTACTTATGCTGAATATATCAAGACTCTTGGTGCAACAGAAAATAAAGAGATCAAGAACTTTGCTGACTTAAAGAATGTTCTTCTTGCAAGAATGGAGCTCTTTGATTCTTTAGGCTGCCGTGCATCTGACCATGCCTTTACTTATGTTCCATTTAATAAGGCAACTGATGCTGAAGTAGATGCTATTATCGCTAAGGCACTTGCTGGTGAAAAGGTTACCAAGGACGAAGGCGAAAAGTACAGAACAGCTCTTATGCTTTTCCTTGGCGCTGAATATCATAAGAGAAACTGGGCTATGGAAATGCACATGAATATCAAGAGAGATAATAATACAAGAATGTTTGAAAAAATGGGTCCTGATACAGGTTTTGATTGTATCTCTGACTGGTCAACAGTTGAGGGCTTAACTAACCTTCTTGATGCACTTGATTACAACAATAATCTTCCAAAGACCATTATCTTTGCAGGTAATCCAGCAGATAACCAGGTATTTGGTACTATACTTGGCTGTTTCCAGGGTACAGAGGCTGCTTCTAAGATTCAGTTCGGTACTGCTTGGTGGTTTAATGACAATAAGGATGGTATGGAAGCACAGATCAAAGCTCTTGGTAACCTTGGTATTCTTGGTAAATTTGTAGGTATGCTTACTGACTCAAGAAGCTTCCTTTCTTACCCACGTCATGAGTATTTCAGAAGAATACTCTGCAACATTATTGGTCAGTGGATTGAAGATGGTGAATATGCAAATGATATTGAATTTGCAGGCAAGCTTGTAGCTGATATTTGCTATAATAACGCAGCAGCATATTTTAACCTTGATAAGTAATTCAACAATTTTTAGGGCACAGATTTTTCTGTGTCCTTTTTTTGTATAATTTTTTTGTTAATTTTTTATAAAATAAATTAGTTTTTTGAAAAAAACTTTAACTTTTCTTAAATATGTTGTATAATATAAATACTTGGACATAACATATGCCCATATAAAACATGTTGAATTTTTATTTTTTGTGCAAATATACATAAATAAGAATTCGTCAATTAACAATAAGGGGGTTTATTAATGAAACTTTTTAGGAAAATGTTGGCTTCTGCACTTGCAGTGACAATGCTGATGTCAAATGTAGCAGTCAATACAACTTCCGTCTTTGCTGCACCATCAATTTCAGCAGGATGGAATGAAACGCTTTACGCTGAATGGGCTGATTCAGATCCGGACAGCCCTAATGTTAAGGTGGGTTATAAACTTAGCTCAGATGCTGATTACACCTATCTTGCAGGTGATGATCTTACATACCTCGTAAGGAAATCATCAACATCCGGATATGGTCGTGTGGATATTCCAGGTCTTAAAGCAGGCAGATATGACATTACTATTACCGCATCTGATGGAACTGTACATACACGTAACGGTATCCAGGTATATGAGTATGACAGATCCGGATATGCCCATTTTAATGCTACTGAAGGTGTAGGAGCTTACAACAACGATGGTACACCTAAAGATAATGCTATCATCGTGTATGTAACTGAGGAAAATAAAAATACAGTTGAAATACCTGGATATGAAGGTCATGCCCCTGTATCTTATGCATCCTCCAGCACAGGCGCAACATGGACAAGGGAAACTGCAGGTATCGGTAACATTCTTAATAACAATCATAACTTTATTTATGAGGTAACCGGTACTGACAATCATCCTATTATCTTTAGATTTATTGGTGAAGTAACAGCTCCAGAAAACCTTACTCCTTATGATAACAAGACCAATGAGCTTGGAGGTTCAAAGGGAGATAATGGTAATCTTGCTATTACTAAGTATGCCAAAAATATTACCATTGAGGGTATTGGTGACGATGCTGTTATAAATGGATGGGGATTCACATTTTCTCAGACATCTACATGTCCTGCAGATGCAGGTAAGAACTTTGAAGTAAGAAATCTTACATTCAAAAATTATCCTGAGGATGCACTTGGTTTCCAGGGTGATGATCCTATTTCTGCTCCTATTCAGAGGGTCTGGGTACACAATAACGTGTTCTATCCCGGATATTGTGCTAACCCTGCTGAAAGTGATAAGGCAGAGGGAGATGGCTCCTGCGACTTCAAGAGAGGTCAGTATTATACAATGAGCTATAATCATTATATTGATTGTCATAAAACAAATCTTTTGGGTGCAGGTGACTCCAATGACCAGTTTTACATGACTTTACACCACAACTGGTATGAAAATGTTGAATCAAGACAACCTCTTGCAGCAGGTGGTAATGTACATATTTATAATACATACTTTGACAATGCAAGTAGTACGACTATTGACCTCAGAGGTAAGGCTGCGGCTTTTTCAGAGGAAAATTATTTTGAAAACTGTAAAAATGCCTATAAAACAAGAAAGACTACTTCCAATATAAAGACATATAACGATATATTGGCAGGCAGCAGTACTATAGGTGATATGACAGGAAAGCTTACTCAGGCAACTACACGTGACCAGTCAGGTATACCTGACAACGGGCTTTCATTCCCTAATGGTGATTCAATGGCAGATTGGGATACCAACACAACTCATTTTTATTATGATCCGGTTGCTAAGAGATCTGATGTTGCTGTATTAAATGCAGCAGCTGATGTACCTGAGTATGTAAAGACCTATTCAGGTACATTAAAGCAGTTCCCAATTACAGAATCAGGTGAAATTACAGTTACTGTAAAAAGTGGCACATCTTTAATTACAGATGCCTATGTATCATCTAACGGACTTACCTTCAGAAATAATGGTGATGGTACATATACAGCTACATCTGTTCCTTTGGGCTCAGAATATATTATTACAGCTTCCAAGGAAGGATATTCAAATGCAACTGTAACTACAGATGTACTTCAAAATGACGGAGATATTTTACAATACACTCTGGATTTACCTGTAGATTATGATGGATATGCAGTTGTAAAACTTACAGGTGGCTCTGATAACTCTCCTGTAAACGGAGCAACTGTTACACTTAATAATGGAGCTGTCCTTGTTAATCAGGGTGATGGTATTTACAAGTCAAATGAACAGTATTCTGTAGGTAGCTATACGGTTACTATTACAAATACAGGTGATTATATATCCCCATCTTCTGCACAGGCAATTAATGTAAAGACAACAGATGCAGCTACGGAAATACATCTTGATAAATATAAAGGTCAGATAGCTGTTACTCTTACAAAGGCAGCAGGTGAAACTGATCCATGGGATCTTACAAAAGCTACGGTTTATGCAGGTGAAACAGCACTGACAAATAACGGAAGTGGCGTGTTTACCGGACAGGTAGAAGTAGGAACACCATATGAGATACTTGTAAATGTTCCTGGATGGAATGTAAGTTCAATAACACCATCTTATATCACAGCAAATAAAGATACAACAGCTACAGCCACCGCAGTATTAACATTTAAAGGTCAGCTCTTTACATGGAATTATACAGAGGGTACAAATACAGATAATTTCTTTACATTCAATGATGGTTTATCTGATTGGAGCAGTGCAAGTGATAATCCACAGACCTTTGACGGAGAATCTTTAACTAAGGCAATTAAGGTTAACTCCAGTCTCAGGGTATCCTTTGAGGCTCCTATGGATGGTACACTTACTCTTGTAATGAATGGCAGTGGTTCCCTTTGGGTTGATAACGGGGACGGAGAAGTTTCATATAATATAAATACAGGTATAAATACTATTCCTATCAAGGCAGGAACCTGTACAATAAGAAAGAATAAGACTGAAACCAGACTTTATCTTTTACAGTTTGCAGGCAGCAGCAGTGGTGAGATTACAACTGATACTACTACAGAAACAACCACAGATACTATAACTGAACCTACAACAGGGGCTGTTGACACACTTAATGATGATATTGAGTGGAATGTTCTCAATGATATAAGCGGCAGTTCCAATGGACTTACTTTTGGTCAGGAATTCCGTACCAACAGTGAGGAGGCAGGACCTGCTATATTTACAGAGGGTGATAAGACATACGCACTCAGCGACTGGGTACAGGGTACTGCAGATCCTAAAAATTCTGAGGGCTTAAATCCTCAGTCTGATCTTACAAATGATCGCATTCCTGTAAGTGGTGCATTTATCAAATTTGTCCCTGACACTAACGGTACATTTACTGTTGCAGCAAAGACAAATGCAGGTAAAATCACCTATATAACCGATGGCAGCGGAAATATCA
>CASFCZ010000007.1 GCA_949293325.1 uncultured Eubacteriales bacterium
CGAACATCCTATATGCCCGGATAATTATAGCTATGTGCAGGAAAACGGAACAATAAAAACCGGTAAGCGTATGACTCTGGAAGAAATTCACACAATTCAAACAAAGTTTGTCTCGGCGGCAGTACGAGCTTATAATGCCGACTATGATGGTGTTGAATTGCATGGTTGCCATCAGTATTTGATATGCCAGTTTTTGAATAAAAAAGTCAATAAAAGACCTGATAAATATGGTACTGATCCGCTTCTCTTTGTAAAGGAAATTCTTATGAGAATTCGTGAAAAAGTGCCTGAAAATTTTGTGATAGGCATACGCCTTGGCGGATTTGAACCAACGCTAGAAGATTCTGTACAAAATGCAATACAATTGGAACAAATGGGAATAGACTTTATTGATGTATCTTATGGATTTCAGATGGAACAGGAGACATATTGCCCAGAAGCTTATCCATTTTTAGATATTATTTATGCAGCAGAAAAAATTAAACAGACAGTCAACATTCCCGTTTTTGCTGCCAATAGTATTACTTCATCTGATATGGCACAGAATGTTATGGACCAAACAAAGGCTGATTTAATTGGCATAGGTCGAGGCTTTATAATAAACTCAAATTGGATGACAGATGCAATCAGTAAACGAATTACCGGAAAATGCTTACATTGTAAATCATGCAGACTTTACGATGCACCGGAAAAATGCCCAGGTAAGATACTTTTCAACAGGCAAAGGCAGAATAATAAATAAAAAATTATTAAGTTGATATGGTATACTTTTCAGTTTCTATCCCCGAATGGCATGAAAAAAATGTCTTTCGGGGTATTTTTTTTATCAAATATTTATGTTGCCCTCATTCCTGTATTATGTTATCATCAGTTTGTAAACCTATTATTTTAAAAAGGAGCGAAATGAATTGAAAAACCTATTAAACAAGGCAGCAGCAGTGGTACTGACAGCCTCTGTTATGCTTACAAGCCTTTCATTTACAGTATCGGGTGCCGATATTAATCTTGTTTCAAGCGGCGGCTGGTACGAAACAGCCTTTGCTCAATGGACAGGAGCAGATATAACAACAGTTGAATATAAGGAGACAGCTGCAGATGACTCTGCCTACACCCAGGCAGACAGCGAGCTTATAAGGGACAACAGAGTTGATATACCCGGACTTAAGGGAGATACCGACTATACCCTTCGCCTTACTGCTTCAGACGGCAGCAGTATAACCACCAATGTGACTACCATGAGCTATGACCGCAATGGATATGCTCACTTCAAATATTCAAATGGAGTCGGCGCATACAACGATGACGGTACTCTTAAGTCAGATGCAGACGTTATATATGTAACCAACGAAAACAAAAATACCGTTACATACGGCGGATACACAGGCATAGGAAATATACTCTCAAATGCACGACGCTTTTCAAATCCCCTTGCAGTGCGTTTCATAGGCACAGTCGACACCCAGACAAGGGATGCAGACGGCAGCAAAACCACTGATAAAAACAACGGTGTTGTAGAAATAGACGGACTTACTGACAGGGATATGGGAGATGATTCATACTTTAATATGTGTGATATTTCCAAACCTACAGAACTTACCCTTGAGGGTATAGGTACAGATGCACTTATTGACAAATGGGGCTTTACCATTGCAGGAGGTACAAGTGTAGAAGTAAGAAATCTGGGATTTGCCCGTTATCCCGAGGATGCAATCGGTATACAAAACAGCGGAGACTACTCCACCCATATATGGGTACACAACAATGATTTTGAACCCGGATACAATGCTTACGATCTTACCGACGAGCAGGACAAGGGTGATGGTGACGGCTCTACTGATATTAAGTATGCAGAGTATATTACCGTAAGTGACAACTACTATCACAGCACCCACAAAACCTCCCTTGTAGGCGGAAGTACAAGCCATCAGCAGGATTACATTACCTTTGCCCGCAATTACTTTGATACCACCTACGAGCGTACACCAAGGGTACGTAATGCACATGTACATGTATATAACAACTACTACAGAGGAGTTACAGGCTACGGCATAGGTGCCTCCTACAACTCCAGGATATTCTCCGAGGCAAATTATTTTGAGAATACCAATGTACCAATTACAATGGGTCCCGTAGGCAGTGACAAGTATGGTGGAACAGTTAAGTCCTACGCTGATGTCTTTGTAAACTGTACCGACACCTCAAACCCTGACAGTTCTAAGAACGGTACATCCTACGTAACCGCTTCATCCCGTGATGAAGTAATGAGTATCAATAATCCGGTAAGCGGAGGTAACGCTTATGATAATTTTGATACAAACAGTTCTGAATTTTATTATAATGACTACAGTGTAATGACTGCAGAAGAGTCAAAGGAATTTGCAATGGAATATGCAGGCAGGCTTAATGCAGACAGTGGCTTTAACGACGGTGGCAATGATGAACCAACTACCGAAACAACTACGGAAACAACCACTGTCTCCACTACTGAACCAACTACAGAAACAACCACTGTTTCCACTACTGAGTCAACTACTGAACCCACAACAGAGCCTGTTGATGAATTGCTTTACGGTGATGCCGACAACAGCGGCCAGATAACATCCAATGATGCCGCTACTCTACTATTAAAATCCCTGAATAATGCCTTTGTAACTCCCCTTGAGGAATTATATCCCGACAGGGCATTTACCTATATTGATGTAACAGGAGACGGCAAGATTTCCGCAGATGATTCATCCTTTATCCTGAATAAAACACTGGATAAATCCTTTGTATTTCCTGCGGAAAAATAAGACGAACTGACAACATAAATTCTATACAAAAATCCACGGTTCAAAAAACCGTGGATTTTTAAGTCTTTTTGCAATCACTTTACTTCAATGAAGCTAAATACTCATCATTTAACTTAATAAGCTTCTGAATATAATCCTTTGAAGGACCACCCTCAACTTTACGGGAATTTACACAGGTTTCAAGACTGATAGCATCAAATATAGTTTCGTCAAAGACTTCACTTGCCGCCTTATACTCATCTAAAGTCAGTTCATCAAGGCTCTTGTTATGCTCTATACAATAAAGTACAAGGTGACCGATAATTGCATGGGCATCCCTGAATGGAACACCGTGCTTAACAAGCCAGTCCGCTGCATCAGTAGCATTCATAAATCCGCCCTTAGCTGCCTTATACATATTATCTCTGTTTACTGTCATAGTCTTTACCATATTGGTAAAGACAGGAAGACACATCTTAAGGGTATCTACTGCATCAAATACCCCCTCCTTATCCTCCTGCATATCCTTATTATATGCAAGGGGAAGACCCTTCATTGTAGTGAGCATTGCCATAAGGTGACCATATACTCTGCCTGTCTTTCCCCTGATAAGCTCTGCCATATCCGGATTTTTCTTCTGGGGCATAATAGAGCTGCCTGTTGAATATGCATCATCCAGCTCAATAAATCTGAACTGCTGATTACTCCAGAGAACAATTTCTTCACAGAAACGGCTTAAGTGCATCATTAATATGGAAAGGGTACTTAAAAGCTCTATAACAAAATCCCTGTCACTTACACCATCCATACTGTTAAGGGTAATGCTGTCAAAGCCAAGGGCATCGCATACTGCCTGTCTGTCCAGAGGATAAGTGGTAGTTGCAAGGGCACCTGAGCCAAGGGGCATAACATTAGTACGCTTATATGTATCCGAAAGCCTGTCATAGTCCCTCTTAAACATTTCAGCATAAGCAAGCACATGATGAGCAAGGGTAACGGGCTGTGCGTTCTGCAAATGGGTATATCCCGGCATAATAACATCCATATTATCCTTAGCTATCTGATTAAGCTCGGCAATAAGTTTTTTTACAAGTAACTTAATGTCGGTTATTTCACTCTTTAAATACATCCTTATATCAAGTGCCACCTGATCGTTTCTGCTTCTGCCGGTATGAAGTCTTTTACCTACATCACCTATACGTTGAATAAGGATTGTTTCAATATTCATGTGAATATCCTCTGCCTGTTCGTCAAAGGTTACCTTACCTGCCTCAATATCCGCCAGGATTTCAAGAAGTGTTTTATGTATAAGCTCTGCATCATCCTTTGAGATTATCCCCTGCTTGCCAAGCATATCCGCATGGGCACAACTGCCCAGAATATCCTGCTTGTACATACGTGAATCAAAGCTTATCGAACTGTGGAAATGATCTGTAAAACTGTCTGTCGATTTGGTAAATCTACCGCCCCAAAGCTTCATGGTATATAATTCTCCTTTTTCTGCATAATTAAGTACATAATAACATAAGACATGGAAAAAATCAACTCTATTACTATTAAGAAAGGCGTGCCCAGGCACGCCAAATGTATCATTTACATTGTATAGTCTGCAAAGTCGTTTGTAAAATACTCATCTTCACGACCAAGCCTCTCCTTATGCTTATCTTCAAATTCCTTATCCATTTCCCAGATGGCAGGCTGAACCTTAACACGTACCATAGGATCAAGAAGTACATTAAATCCCTTTGCTCTCATACGCAGACAAAGGTCAATAAGCCTCTCCTCTTCCTTAAGGGTCTCATCAAAGCCACCCAGCATTTCAAAGACTGCCCTTGAAAAAACAGCCGCTGTATTAAGGGCATTGACATTCTGCACATAACATAGCCTGTGCATATATCCACCAGATGAAAGCCTTTCACCATCCATAGCCATTTCGATACAGTCCTCACCGTCAAAGCGTACAGCACCACTGACTACCCTGCCATGATAAACACCCAGTCCTCCTGCCGCACCAACCCCCTCAAGGGATGCAAGGCTGATAAGACGAAGCATATCACTCCTTGAAAGCTTAACTCCCTTTGGAAGAACAGCAATATATTCACAGGTACAGTCCTCCAGGGCATGATTACGGCAACGTGTAATACGACGGCAACCGGCTCCGCCCCTTACCTTATATTTACAGCGGTAAACAGCCGCGCCACCCCCTATTGGTTCCACCTTTCCCTCTATTTTAAGACGAAGGAGTGATTCACTTACTGCAAGAACCCCTGAGGATATACACCTGGGTTTTGCCGAAATATCCATGGCAACCGAGTCCCTGTGTATTCGCCAGTAATAAAGGACCTGTGGAACATGAACCACTTTTCTTGCCCTTTCCGTAAGCCTTAAAATAAGATCATGATCCTGACTTCCCTCAAAGCCCTCTCTCAGGCCACCCACCTCATCAAACAAACTGCGACGGAACATTGAAAAATGGCATATATAGTTATTGCCTCTGAGATTAAAGGGGGAAAATGCCGGCTTAAAATGAATAATCTCAGGTTTATAAGGGTCAGATCTGAAGCTTGCCTCATCACAATAAATAAAGTCAGCTCCCTTATCTATACGCCTGCGGTACTCCGTTAAAAGATCCCTGTCAAGGATATCGTCATGGTCAAGAAGTCCCACATACTCACCCTCTGCCATTGATACGGCAATATTGGTATTTTCAGCTATACCGTAGTTTTTATCCAGTCTTTTGTACTTAATACGCTTATCCTGGTATTCACGAACTATTTCATAGATACCATCCTCATCACTTGCATCTGCCAGACAAAGCTCCCAGTTACTGTAGGTCTGATCCACCACACTGTCTAGCATCTGCCTGAGATACTTTTGGGGAGTATTGTAAAGGGGCACCGCTATACTAAGGAGCACATCCCTTTCAAACACAGGAATACGTTGCCTTTTGCTCCTTTCCCTTTCCTTCATATACTCTCTTGCCCTTGACCTGTACCTTAGTCTTGCAGCAGACTTGGCAAAGAGTGCAGAAAAGCCATTATTTTTTATAACTCTCAGGCATTTTTTTATCAACATACCAACTATCTCCTATAAATATATAAATTGCCCTATTTTTCTGATAATACCGCTCTTAAGAATGCCCTTTGACAGGACAAACCAGAGCCTTTGTGGATAAGGCTTCTTTTCCAGCTCACCATATCCCTTAAGCAGGGCATAGTTTTTTTCACCTAATATTTCGCTTCCGTAGGCTTCGGCCATTTCAGCAGCCTGTCTGTATCCGTATAGCAGCATCTGCCTGTTACGTTTGCCGTTCTTTGCCCTGTTCATAAGATAGGCAGGGGAAGACATATCCTGTGGACCACAGTAATTTTTTTCATGTCTGCGGTAAAGAACAGTAGGAACATCCAGAAATACTATCCTGCCACAACAGGCAGTAAACAAAGCAATCCACCAGTCATGTAAAGGCACCATTTTGGGAGTATAGCTAAGCCTGTCCACTAGTGAACGGTTAAGCATCATGGTGCAGCCTGTAACAATATTCTGCACCAGCAGATTTCTTACGCCTGTACGTCTGCTGTTGAGATGTTGCAGATGAAACATGGACATTGAAACGGGAAACACGTTTTCATCAACCACCATAAGATCGCTGTGTACCAGTATAGGTGTGTTACTGCCATAGCTTTCCTCAGCCCTTTTCATTTTCTCAAGACTGAGCTTAACCTTATTATCTGTCCATATATCATCCTGATCACAAAACATAACATATTCCCCACGGCTTTGGGCAAGCATGGAGAAGAAATTTGCCCTTGGACTGCCGGAATTTTTTTTATTAACATCAAAATCAATGATTTCAGGATATTTTGCAGCATATTTCTCTATTATTCCCACACTGCCGTCGGAAGAACCATCATCCCTTATAACAATATGTATATTTTTGTAACTCTGGGACAGGAGAGAGTCAATCTGTCCTGTCAAATACTTTTCCCCATTGTAAACTGCAAGCAGAATATCTATCATAGTCTTCTCCCCAATACAAAGGCACGTATCAACGACAGTCCGTAATGCAGGTTAATGGCACCGTGCATAAGCATAGTAACAATTTTTGAATGCTGCTGTTTATAGTACTTGTCATAAAAAACCCTGAGACCATTATGAAAATGCCTTATAACGGTAATATTTTTTGTGTTGAGTCCACTTTGACCCTTAAGATGAATCATAAGGGGCTCAGCATAGTATACCACCTTAAAACCCTTCTGTTTTATCCTGTAGCACAGGTCTATATCCTCACCATACATAAATATGCTTTCATCAAAACCGCCTGTCCTTGTAAGTATGGCAGATGGCACCATCATAAAAGCACCACTTACCGAATCCACCTCACAGGTTTCGTCGTTGCTGAGATAGGAAAGGCGATAACCACCAAATTTTTTATTTTCAGGAAAGAGCCTGTCCAGTCCCAGAACATAGCAAAGGCTGTTCCATGGTGTGGGGAAGCCCCTTTTACAGCCATGGTCAAAGGTAGAATCAGGCAACACGGTCCTGATACCCAGGCAGCCCACATCGTGGTGTTCATCCATATACTTTACACATTTTTCCAGAGAACCCTTCTGGACTATAGTATCTGAATTAAGAAAGAGAACATATCTGCCTATGGCTTTTTTTGCCCCGATATTACAGGCATTGCCAAAGCCATTGTTGGGTAGATCCTTAATAAGTTTAACCCTGTCATCGGTCACATCATAGGCACCTGTTTTTGAGGTGGAGTTATCTGCTATGATTATTTCATATTCAAGGTCGCTTATTGACTGACATACATAATCAACAGTCTGCTTTGTCAGCTCCCTTGTATTAAAATTAACTATAACTATGGAAAGATCCACACCTCAAGCCTCCTTTACCATGCCTATATGTTTTATGCCTGCTTCAATAAACACATTCCCCACCGGTATAAAACCCATGGTATCATAAAATCCCTTTGCAGATAGCTGGGCATGGATACAACAGCGTGATGCACCCTTTTCAAAGGCTTTTGCAACCAGATCATTTACCAGCTGTGACCCTATGCCTTTACCCCTGAGATCTTTCCTTACAGCTACCCTGCCTATATATGTATCCCCATCCTGTTCGATAATTCTGCCGGTGGCAGCAGGCTTACCATCTATAAGATAAAGCAGGCTCATGGCATACTCGTCACTGCCGTCAAGCTCCAGTTCAGGAGCCACCCCCTGTTCATTTACAAAGACCTCTGTACGCAGCTGTACACATTTATTAAATTCTTCAGGGGTATTTACCCATATCTTTTCAATCATTTTTATTACCTGCCGTCTTTATATTTATCTTTATTTCGTACTCATCCTCGGTCTGTCTTACCTCATACTCAGTCTCAACACCTGAGCTTTTAAGCTGTTCAACTATCTGCTTAATGGTGTTGGTAAATATCCTTACATCATTAAAACGAAGCTTAATCCTTGGACGTTTTTTTATAATGCCTATCTCGCCCTGGGTCTTTATGGTGTCATCAATAAGCTCCTCAGTGCGTTTCACATTAAGACCATATCTTGCCACCTTTTCCAAAACGTTTTTCTGTGCCTGAACATTGTTCAGCCTTAGCAATGCCCTTGCGTGGCGTTCCGAAAGGGAATTTTTAATAAGCATATCCTTTACATCCCTGTCAAGGCGCAGCAGTCTTAACCTATTGGCTATTGCAGACTGGCTTTTCCCAAGGATATGGGCAAGCTCTGACTGGCTACAGTCAAAATCCTGCATAACGGTACGCATTGCCTCAGCCTCTTCAAGATAGTTAAGCTCCTCACGCTGGATATTTTCAATAAGACCTATTGCTGCAGAATCCCTTTCTCCTGCCTCCAGAAGTATGGCAGGTATGTACTTGAGCCCCGCCATCTTTGAGGCACGCAGCCGTCTTTCCCCTGAAATAAGCTCATACACGTTACCGTTTATGAGCCTTACACATATAGGCTGGAGAACTCCGTAGCGACGTATCGAGCCTGCCAGCTCCTCAAGGGAAGCCCTGTCAAAAAGCTGTCTTGGCTGATAGGGATTAGGCAGTATCTCATCCACAGGCAGCTCCATGATCTCATTATTACTATTAAGGGCAATATTCATCATAATATTTATATACCTCCTTATATTTTACTGACTTTCAATCAAATAGTCAAACCCCAAAATGTCTTAAAGGGTAATATTGTGAACTTTTACCATAATTTTGTAGCATTTGATTGATCTCAGCCTTAAAATGTATAATCAACAGACTTTGCCAAAAGTTTAAGGAAAAGTCCTCCTTAAGATATATAATAGTCTAATACGATGAAAATTTCCAGTTTTTTCCAGCACAATATTCTCTCTTTTTTCGCCTGTTTTTACCCAAAAACGGCAAAAAAATAAGCACTGTGGCATATAACCACAGCACTCATTCTTTTTCCTTTTCCTTTTTTTTAATTTAAAATACGCCTTGCACCTACATATGTATTAGCTGAATATCCCTCATTAAGGTTAGCTATACAAACGCCTCTGTTTCCACCGTCTGTAGAGTGGATGTACTGACCGTTGCCTATGTACATACCTACATGGGAAATGGCTGTGTTGCCGCCTGTATTGAAGAATACCAGATCCCCCGGCTGAAGGTCAGCCTTTGAGGCAACAGCAGTACCGTTCTGATACTGACCACGTGAATTACGATTAAGGGTAATACCTATACTCTGATATACACAATATGTAAAGCCTGAACAGTCAACACCAGATGAAAGGCTTGTACCGCCATATACATAAGGAGTACCTATGTACTGCTTAGCATAAGCTACAAGGCTGGCTGCTTTTGTAGATGCTGAACTTGAAGTTGCAGCAGTTGAATTTGATGGCTTTGTTCCATTTTTAAGTGAAATAAAATCACTCTTTACATAACCTATATTACCATTATCATCTGCCACCTTTATCCAGCCGTTTGCATAGTCATAAACGTTTAAGTTATAGCCGCTTGGAAGAGAAGCAAGTATCTGGGAATCAGTTGATGCCTCCTTGCGAAGGTTAAGTGAACCTTCACAACTTACAACACCGTATACATTACCGGCTGAGGAAGTTGCCGTTGCAGGTGATGCAAGGGCTGCACTTGTACCGGCCAGGTAAGGAAGCATATCACCATTAACATAGCTCTTATACACATAAGCCTTGGTGCCGTTATAGTCAATAACATACCAGTCACCTGAGGTACCTGTAACCGTAAGAAGATCTCCTGTATTAGCCTGAGCAATAACCGGAGCATCCGTTGAAGGCTGTGTACGGATATTAACACTTGTACCGTTTACAGTACCGTCAGCCTGCTGTACCTTAACAAACTGGCTTGTAACATAGGCTGTACCAACATCAGGTGCAGAGATACGGAACCAACCGTCAAGATCTGCAAGTATGGTAACCTGCTCGCCATCATCTGCTGTGGCAAGCACATAAGCCTCAGTGGAATTAGAAGAACGGATATTTACATCGGAACCTGTAATGGTACCGGTGCTTGCAGCTGATACGGAAGATACACCAAACATAGTAAAACTTAATGCTAAAGCTGCCGCCTTCCTGTTAAATAAAAAAGACATTTTATTATCCCCTTTTCAGATAAATAAAAGCAAAAAACATACTTCTATATTACAAAACGATCAAAAACAACCGAAATTTTGTAAATGTTACGAATTGTTACAAAAACATTGTACGGCAAAATCCTTTATATGTCAAGTTTTTTTTCCGACCCCACTAAATTTTTTGCACAATTTTGTAACATAATACTTACGATTTCCGAAAAGTTATGGGATGGAGCTTGAAAAAGCCCTTTATTAGGTGTAAAATCATATGTAACTTAATAATTACTGATATGGAGGAATATATATGAATGACAATAACAAGCCAGGGGGCAACGGTTCTCCCCCAAACAACGACTTTAAGCTGTTCATGAGGATAATAATATTTTCCCTGATCGTCACCTTTGGTATGCACCTGCTTAGCACAAGTATGGTAAGCAAGATGAACCAGGAGATCAAGTACAGCGAATTTATCCAGATGGTAAAGGACGATGAAGTCAGTCAGGTAGAAATCCAAAGCGACAGAATACTTATTTACCCTAAGCCAAAGGATAACACGCCATATATAGGAAACTATTACTATACGGGCTACATCAAAGATGATAATTTACTGCCTCTCCTTGATGAACACAATGTTGATTACTCATCTCCCGTACAGGAAAACTCAATTTTTATGCTCTTTATTATGGAGTGGGTACTGCCTATTTGTCTCTGGGGACTTTTGTTTATGTTCCTTGGCAGATTCCTGATGAAAAAAATGGGAGGCGGAGGCATAATGGGCGTAGGCAAGTCCAATGCCAAAATATATATGCAGAAGGAAACAGGGGTAACCTTTGCTGACGTAGCAGGTCAGGATGAGGCTAAGGAATCCCTGGAGGAGATAATAGACTTCCTGCATAATCCAGCAAAATACGCTGCCATAGGTGCCAAACAGCCAAGGGGTGCCCTCCTTGTAGGACCTCCCGGTACAGGTAAAACCCTCCTTGCAAAGGCAGTTGCCGGTGAGGCAAACGTAACCTTTATGAGCCTTACAGGCTCCGACTTTGTGGAAATGTTTGTAGGTGTAGGTGCCTCAAGGGTAAGGGATCTGTTTAAACAGGCCCAGGAAAATGCACCATGTATAGTCTTTATTGATGAGATAGATGCCATAGGAAAGAGCCGTGACAATGCAATTAACGGCGGCGGAAACGACGAACGTGAGCAGACACTTAATCAGCTCTTATCCGAAATGGACGGATTTGACAGTTCCAAGGCAGTAGTTGTACTTGCAGCCACCAACCGACCTGAGGTTCTGGACAAAGCCCTTTTAAGACCAGGACGTTTTGACAGACGTATTATAGTAGAAAAGCCCGACCTTATAGGAAGGGAAAAAATATTACAGGTACACGCTGCCAAAGTAAAACTTGGCAATGATGTGGACTTTAAAAAGATTGCCCTTGCAACAAGCGGCGCAGTAGGTGCCGACCTTGCAAATATGGTAAATGAAGCTGCTCTCCGTGCAGTAAGAATGGGTCGTAGTGAGGTTCTTCAGGAGGACCTTATGGAGGCAGTTGAAGTAGTAATAGCCGGTAAGGAAAAGAAGGACAGGATTATGTCCGAAAAGGAAAAGCGTATCGTTGCCTTTCATGAGGTAGGACATGCCCTTGCAGCGGCAAAGCAGAAAAACACCCAGCCTGTACAGAAAATAACTATAGTGCCACGTACCATGGGAGCCTTAGGTTATACAATGCAGATGCCTGAGGAAGAACACTATCTTATGACTAGAGATGAGATAATTTCTGAGATAGTCGTGTTACTGGCAGGCAGAAGTGCTGAGGAAGTAGAGTTTGGCCTGGTTACAACAGGTGCAAGCAATGATATTGAGCGTGCATCACAACTTGCAAGAAGTATGATAAGCCAGTACGGTATGAGTGAAACCTTTGATATGATGGCTCTTGAAAGTGTACAAAACCGTTATCTTGACGGCAGAGCCGTAAGTAACTGCGGTGACATAACAATGGCACAGCTTGACCAGGAGGTTCTTGCAATTATTAAGGAATGTCATGCCAAGGCAGTGGAAATCATATCAGACAACAAGAAAGCACTGGTTAAGATTAGCGAGTACCTTATTGAAAAGGAAACCATTACAGGCGAAGAATTTATGGATATACTTAAAGAGTGTGATGAGCCACAGGAAACTCCTGAAAACAGCACTGAAGAAGCTATAACAGACAACAAGGAGGAAAACTCATGAAAGTAGCAAGCTTTACTATTGATCACGACAGACTGTTAAGGGGCATATATGTATCCAGATATGACAGAATAGGAAGTGAAACAGTCACCACCTTTGATGTACGTATAAAGCGGCCCAATATTGAGCCTCCCGTTGAAATATCTGCAATACACACCCTTGAGCATCTCCTTGCAGTATATTTAAGGGGCAGTAAATGGGCTGACGAAATAATATATGTAGGTCCTATGGGCTGCCGTACAGGTATGTACATTATTTTCAAAGGAGAACTTACAAGTTCTGATGTGATAGAACCTATCACCAGGGCTTTTGAATATGTACGGGACTTTGAGGGAAAGGTACCAGCCACAACCTCCAGGGAATGTGGTAACTATCTTGACCATAACCTTACATTTGCTAAATATGAGAGTAAAAAATATCTTGATGAAGTGCTTTATCAACTTAAAGATGAAAATTTAAACTATCCTGCGTAACACATAAAAAGGCTGAATGAAATATTACTTTCATTCAGCCTTTTTTATCAATCTTCAAATGCCTCATCAAAGAAATTTTCCAACTTGTCAAAAGGAATTTTTTCTGTATCGTCATAAAGATCAATATGATTTGCATCCGGTACAATATAAAGCTCTTTATCCCCTGTCATTTCATTATACACATCCTCACTGAAATATCTTGAATGTGCATTTTCTCCGATAATAAGCAATACCGGTCTTGGAGAAATATCATTAAGATGATTAAGGAGTGAATAATTTATAAAGGGCAGCTGACTTGTTGTGGTAAAGTTTGCACGGGCACGGGGATTAAATCCGCGTGAAGTTGCATAGTATGTGTAAAACTCCTCTGTTATTGGGTCTAAACCTTCAGGAACCGTTTCTGTAGGTTCTTCCGGCCATGAAGGAATATATTCAGGATATCCGTTTTCCGCATCTGTCCAGCGCTGTTCCCCAAGCTGTACAAGGGTTTCCCTGCGAGCCTCATCTGTAAGGGTGTCTCCAAAACCATTACGTGAAACCCTGCTTATATCATACATACTTGCTGTTGCAACCGCCTTGATTCGTGTATCTACCTGAGCTGCGGAAAGTGCAAAACCACCGCTGCCGCAGATGCCAATAGCACCTATCCTGTCCCTATCAACATAGTTAAGCAGTCCCAAATAGTCTACGCCTGCACTGAAGTCTTCCGTAAACATTTCAGGGGATGATGCATGACGTTCACTACCACCACTTTCACCGTTAAAACTAGGGTCAAAGGCAAGCACTACAAAACCACGCTGTGCAAGTTCATTTGCATAAACTCCCGGTCCCTGCTCCTTTACACCGCCATATGGAGGTCCGATAACTATAGCGGGATACTGCTGTGTTTCATCCAGATCAATAGGTGTATACAGGTCAGCCGCAATCTCTATACCATAACGATTATCATAGGTTACGTGAGTCCTTTTTACATTATCGCTTAATTCAAATGTATATCCCTTTTCATCCTCAGATACAAGGTGTGCCCTTGTAGGATCATTGTTCTGTGTAACTGATGTAATATTTAAATCCACTCTGTCATCCTCTCCATTCCATGAAATAGTATTACCGTTTGCTTCGGTAACAGCCCTGGCAGGGAGATAAGTTGTACCGTCATAGATAAAGGCATTAACAGGTTTTCCCTGCTCATCTGTCAGTTTCAGTTCTTCTCCGTCCATATACACAGTTACATCATCTGATATTTCTATAGTACGTTCTGTTGCCCACGTACCTACGGAAGATGTAATTACTGTAGTTATCAGGGTTAAAACAGTTACTGTTGACCTAAGTTTTTTCTTCATTGCATACCCTCCTTGACATATTATATATTTATCAAAGCAATTATTTACACCAGTATTTACAGTTTATTTCCGGAAATATAAGTCTTATCTGATGTTGATAATAGTATATCATCCTTTCTTTTATATGTAAAATATTTATATATAATAGTTATCTATAACTTTTAATTATATAATTTTATTTCTGACAGTAAAAGAGCTCCCCATTATGGGGAGCTCTTTTTATATCTTCTATATAGTTTTAAAATAATAAATGCAATGATAATACCGGTCAGACTACCTGAATGGTCAATCCATACATCTGTAAGCTTTCCGGTTCTACCCTCTACGAAAAGCTGAATACTTTCGTCTGCAACTGAGGTAAAAAGGCAAATATACATTGCAATTACAGTCCTTGGATTACCCTTTGTAAAAAGGCGCATTACATCATAATACGCTGCCATGCCCAGCAGCATGTACTCAGTAAAATGAGCCATCTTTCTGAGTATATGCTCGGTTATGAAGCCACTACCAAAGACTGACTCAATAAGGCTCAGAAAAAAGCCGCTTTCCTCCGAAGACTCACTGGCAGGCATAACTGAGTGAAGCCAGATAAAGGCTATAAAAAATACCGTCACAAAGGGAAATTTAACTATAGCTTTCATTTAGTAAGTTAAGCCCGGGAAGAAAGTATCCCTTAATAAAACCAGGTCAGACATTGCACAGTAGCGGATAATAAGATTCTTAAGTTCTTCCTTTTCCGTAGAGCTTAAAGCACGATAGTCCTCCATTGCCGCATTTGCAGCCGCCTCTACATCATAGGATTGATCAGCTGCAAAGGAATTCATTGCATCTGCTATATCATTTACAACTGCCTTCTGGGCATCTGTTGAACAGTTCTGAGCAACATATCTGGTAAGATTTCTGGCTGTTCTTCTCACTGAAGTAAGGAGTTCATCACTAACTGCAACATCAGCTGTAGTTACCTCTGTAGTTGTCTCTGTGGTAACAGTAGGAGCTGAGGTAGTTACCTCAGTTACAACCTCTGTAGTTGTCTGAGAATTATTTGAACCGGAGGATGAAGAACCTCCACCTCCACCTGAACTTGATGGACGTCTTGTAGTTGTCTCAGTAGTTGAATCATTGGTAGTAGTTTCACTTGCAGACTCTGTAACAGGCTCATCCTCCTTTACAAAATCCGCCAAAGCAACACAAAGCTCACCCCTTGTAATATTCTGCATAGCACGGAAGGTATTTCCCTCCTCAAGATCAAAAAGTCCTGAGCCTACAGCAGCATTTACATAACTTAATGCCCATGGAGAAACTTCGTCGGTAATGACCACATCTGTTTCAGGGGCCGTTGCATTTGTAATGATGGAAAGCACTACACATGCCTGCTGGCGTGTAAAGTTATCCTGTGGTCTGAAGGTATTGTCGCCAAAACCACTGATATAACCCATTTGCTGTGCTATTCTTACATCAGTATAATACCACGCATTTGTATTTGAATTATCATAAAAATCCGTAGTATTAAGTTTTTCATTTTCCTCATAACCAAACACCTGATTGATTATCCTTACAAGCTCTGCACGGGTAACTTCACCGTCAGGACGGAAAGTACCGTCATTATAACCTGCCAGGTAGCCCTTATTATACATTTTAATAATAGCCTTTCCCTGCTGGCTTGTTTCATCAACGTCGCTGAATACAGGGATATCTGCTGCCATTACACTTGCACAGGTACATACTGCTATAGCAAGGGTAAAAAAGGCAGTCAACAAACTTTTCATTATAAAAATCCTCCTTATTATTTTTTAGCATAGAGCCTATGTGTATGAAAATGCCCTATGGAAAGAAAATAACCATAGGGCAGTATTCAACTATTTATTATTATTCGGATTATCTTCTTGCAAATTCGATAGTCATAGTGTTTTCAACACCTGTTGTGCTTGTAGCTGTAACTACAATGTGATCACCGAATACTCTTCTGAGCTGATTGATAGTAGTTGCATCATAAGCCTGAAGATTATTGTCAGCTACCATATCAAATACCTGATCAAGTGAGTAATCAACACCGTCTGCTGTAACTTTTACATAATCACTACCTGTAATAGCAAGGAACTTAGCCTTAGTTGCACGGATAGCATCGCTGCTTACAGTAGGAGCAAATGCCCTCTTTGCAGTTGCATAGTAATCCTTAAGCTCCTGAGCTGTAGTAAATCTTGTATCGCCAAGATAAAGAGCATCAAATGCTTCCTGATCTGTAATACAATCGCTTACAGCGTTCTCAAACTTAGACCAGCCAAGCTCTGTTCTGATTGAAGTAGCCCTGCCGCTTGCACCTGTAAATACAACATTGTCCATGAAAACATTAAACTTATCAACGCTCTGCTCAAGCTGTGCGTCAAAGTCGCCACCCATAATGTTGTCAACAAAGCTTTCAATAGTTTCTGAACCGTCAATAACATCAGTAAATGTTACTGCTGTATCACCCTTACCAACTGTTACGTCAATATAAAGGTCAGTAGCCTTGAAAAGTGTATCCTGAAGAACGAAAGCAGCATCGTTAGCTGTAATCTGATCTTCGTATGTACCCTCAACAAGAGAACCGTCATAGTTTGCCTCATAAAGATCAAATGTATCCTGACCTGTACCTGTAAAGGTATTATCAAGAGTATACTGTACGATCATGGAGCTATCGTTAGATGAAAGGAAGCCGTTACCGTCAACATCACCGGATCCAACCCTTGCAAAGGCACTGGTAGCCATACCTAAGCTCATAACAGCTGCCAAAGATAAGCAAATAATTTTCTTTTTCATTATAAATTCCTCCCAATTTATATATTATTATTTGTACATACTTAAATAATATGATTTTCTGAGACTCTTTTCATTTACATAAGAGTCCTCAGCCACATCTACAATGGAAGTATCGGCACCTATGGCCTCAAGTTCACTGCGCATAGTATCAAGAACCGAATAGACCTTATCATCACATTCGCTTTCAAGACTGATTATTCTTGACATATTCTTCTGTACTATTTTAGCAACGGCAGTTGCATTGAATTTAGTACCTACCTCCGCCTTATACTGTGCCTTCAGGTCATTTTCCACCACACCAAGCTGACCAATGTAGTATGCCTTAAGGGAATAGAGTTCTGTAAGAGAATCGGTAACTATCTGCTGTTCCTCTGTAAGCTGCTGTACAGATGTACTATGGGAAGATGTAGGATCAGAGGTATTGCCTGTAGAAGTTGTTCCTGACTCATTATCTGACTGCTGAGCAGTTCCTTCTTCCCGGTCATTACCCAGAATTCTGCTGACTGCTTCCTCAACGCTCAAGGTGCCTTGACGGATAGCTTCTTCCTCCTCCAGAGTAAAGTCCCTTTTAATAGGTATATTGTACTTTTCTATTTCCTTTTGGGTATTTTCCTTAGAAGCACTTATTTCCTCTGCTATGGTCTCCTGTGTTTGTTTCTGAGCCCTCATAAGAGCAGTTATATTATCCCTTTGCCATACAGCCAAAACTATAATGGCAACAAACAACAACACAATGAAACCAAGCAAAATTTTCAACCCCTTATGGGATCTTTTTTTACCTTTTTCCTTCAAATAAAGCTCCTTTCCTAAAATTTTTTACAGGGACGCAGAATTTAATATCTTCCGTCCACAGCTATCAATCCTATCAAGGGTCTCCTGACCACATTTTCGCCTTATGATGTCGAAGGTCTTATCAAGGTTAGGAGCTCTTTTCTGCATGTTATGACAGTCAGAGCCTAACAGACTTACAACGCCCTCTGATATAAGGTCAATAGCTTTTTTCCTTGTAAAAAGCCCATTCACATAGTCACCATTTAACTGAATAACAGCACCCATGCGGATAAGATCCATAATGTAATCGTTACCTGACTGATAAGAAAGATAGCGATCCAGGTGGGCTATAATAGGAGTAATGGATCGGTCATAGATGATTTTTTCAACCTCTGCAATAACCTTTACCGACCACTCCATAAAAGGCATTTCAAGCAAAAGATATCCGGTGCCATCTATACACAGTTTGTCCAGATCCTCAAAGGAAGACATCCCGGTAAAGAAAAACACCTCTGCTCCAAGCCGTATATCGGGTATTGGAGTATTTCTGTTTTTTGCCTTGTGCATAAGGGCTCTGTAGGAGTCCTTCCTATGCCGCAAAAAACTTTCCACATCTGTATGCCTTATATAAAAGTGAGGTGTTGCCACCATCACATCTATACCATAGTTATAGCTTTTTTCGAGCATTTCCATTGACATATCGGTCCCCCTGCTGCCGTCGTCAATCCCCGGCAGTACATGAGAATGAAAGTCTATCATATCTCACATCCGACTTGTCAGTCGATATAGCTCCCATAATTTTCGGAATACTTATACCTGTAATAGCCGCCGTAACGCCTATACTTACCATAGCCGCCGTAGCCGCTTTTAAGCATTCCTACATCATTTAATACAACCCCTATAATCTTGGCATTAACAAACTTAAGCTTCTCAATTGCCTGAAGCAGAAGCTTGCGTTCGGTAACAAACTGCCTTGATACAAGTACAACTCCGTCTGCAAGGCTTGAAATAAGCGCTGCATCCGTCACCAGATTAATAGGCGGAGTGTCAAAGAAAATATAGTCATAATCCGCCGAAAGGCTGTCTACCAGCTCTTTCATTTTATCTGAGCTTAAAAGCTCGGCAGGATTTGGCGGAATCTTACCTGCCAACAAGACATCAAGATTAGTATATTTTGTTTTATGAACAGCACTTTTTACAGTGCAGTCATTAACAAGCACATTTGAAAGACCTATATCGCCCTTCTGTCCAAGGAGTCTTGCCACATTTGGGCGACGCATATCACAGTCTACAACTATAACCTTGGCACCTGTCTCAGCAACAGTAATTGCAAGGTTCATATTAGTTGTACTCTTACCCTCTGAAGCAACTGAGCTTGTAAGAAGTATTTTTTTACAGCCACCGCCGGGGAGAGAGAACATAATGTTTGTCCTGAGCTCCTTATAGGACTCCTTTACATCAAAGCGTGTCTTTTCATTAAGAAGCCTTTTGCGGTTTTGCTCCCGGGCCATTTTTTTCTGTTCATCAACATTTATTTTTTTTCTCTTAAACATAAAGACATTGTCCTTTCAACGGGTGCCTCAGGCACCTGCCTTATTCTCCTCTGGTTCATCCACTATAATTTCAGGAATAACACCGAGAACAGGATAATCCAATAATTTTTTAAGGTCATCCTCGCTTTTGATACGGGTATCCATAAGTTCCATAACAAATATAATACCAAGGCTGACCACCACACCTAATACAAAACCCATGGCAGTATTTTTCATAACATTAGGTGAGGATGAAACCTCCGGCAGTTTTGCATAATCAACCACCTTAACAGAGGAACCTTCCATAAATTCAGTAATCCTTTCAGGAGCAATATCAGCAACGGCATTTGCCACTATCTGAGAAAGCTCCGGAGAGGGGCTTGTAACCAAAACCTGCATAAGAGCCGTTTCATTTACACCACCGCTTGAAATCATGCCTCTTATCATATCAGCAGTGAACATCATATCAGTATCACTTGACACTGCATTTGCCACCTGTTCAAGGACAGTATCACTTTCAATAAATTCAGAATAGAGTGTAACCAGTTCACGACCGGTATCTATATCGCTGATACTGATATTCTGAGAAACAGTGGTACTGTTACTGTTTATATAGAGTGTAGCCTTTGCCGTATACAGCGGAGTCATAACAAACTTGCTGATAAGAAAGGCCGAAACAGTAAAAACGAATACTATTAATATAATAAGTTTGATCCTTGCGATTGCAACCTCCAAGAGCTGTTTAAGATCAATCTCAAAGGTATCATCCATTTGCTCGTTCATCTACACATTTCTCCAATTTATATTTTTATTATTAGATTATACCCCACCTTCTAATAAAAATCAAGGAAAAGTTTATTTTTAACGATGTAATATATTGATTTTATGGGAAATATATCCACATTATACAATCACATCTAATTTAAGTGTATATATAATATATATTTATAATTCAATTAGTTTTATTATGTTACCATTTATTTACATAATAACCGAAATAAAATACTTTTCATTTGTGATTATTTTTTTGTCCTTTTACTCTACAGTCTTTTACTTGCTTTTATGATATTTTTGGGGTATAATTTTATTAATATGACTTATTCTGACCTAATATGACAGAAGAAAGGAGAAGTTTATGAGCAAGACTCCATCAAGAAGAAACAATTCTTCCGATCAGCCCAGGTTTACCACTCCCCATATGCTTAATTCACGCAGAAGTGAGAGCCGTCAGAGACTGAACCGTCTTTCATATCAAAAAAACCGCCGCCATTATGAAATAAGCAGCGGCAGACTAATAGCCGGTATACTGGCAGTTATAGTAATATTTTTGCTTATATTTATGGTATGGTCTCTTTTACATAAAAATGCACAGTCCGTCAGGATTGACAATGAGGAAGTAGCATATATCAAAGATGTAAAAACCACCACTGAAGAATTTAACAACCTTCTTCTGGCAAAACTTAAAGAAAAGACAGGCAACAATGTACAGATAAACGAAACAGTTACCCTTGTACCTGTACACGTAAGCAACAGTAAAGTAGACAATAACACAGAAAACGTCATTACAGAGGTATGCTCAATGCTTACATATAAGCAGGAGGCTGCTGCAATCACTGTAAACGGAGAACAGAAAGCAATACTGGCAAACAGGGATGAAGCCCAGAGTCTGCTAGATCAAATACTTGCCATATATCGCCCGGAAGATGATGAAGATGTGGTAGAGGTGGTCTTTGCAGATGATGTCAAAATAGAGAGTGTATATGTTGATGAAGATGAGGTAATGTCCACCGTAAAGGCATCTGATATACTACGTGCCAATACAAAGCAGGCACAGACCTATACGGTACAGTCCGGAGACAGTTTCAGCGGAATAGCTGCAAAGGCGGATATGACAGAGGAGGAGCTCCTTGCTGCAAACCCATCCATTACAGCTGAAAACATGCACCAGATAAAAATCGGTCAGGAATTGAATATAACTGTACCGGTACCTGTACTTTCCGTTAAGGTAGTAAAGGAAGTGAAGGAGGAAGAAACCATTCCTGTTACCACTAATACCGTTGAAAACGACAGAGAGTACACCACTTACAGGAAGGTTTTGTCTGAAGGCAAAGCCGGTAAGAAGGAAGTAATAACCCATATCACATATATAAACGGATATGAGGAATCAAGGGAAGTTGTGGGAGAAAATATCATAGAGGATGCCCAGCCTCAGACCGTTGAGGTAGGTACACTTAAGCCGTAAATACAATTACAGCCGATGGAAATTCAATTTTTCCGTCGGCTGTTTTTTACGCAAAAAGGGACCGATACATAAATAAACCGATCCCTTATAATTTTACTGTAAATTAAGCAAGTATATCGTCAACTATCTTCATAATTCCCTCAGAAGCCTTGTTGAGCTTAGCCTCAACATCTTCCATAGTATCAGCCTTACTGCCGAAATATACCTTGATCTTAGGCTCTGTTCCGCTAGGCCTTACACAGAACCATGTACCATCCTCAAGCTGGTAGTAAAGCACGTTACTGCTTGGAAGACCTGTCTTTGAAGTCTCTCCTGTAACATAATTAACTATGGTATCGGCAACATAATCCCTTGCCTCAACCACCTTAACGCCTGCAACCTCCTTAAGAGCATCCTCCCTTAAGGTATTAAGTATTTTCTTGATATTATTGGCACCCTCTACGCCCTTAAGGGTAATGGACTTGATAATTTCCTTATAAAAACCGTACTTTTTGTAAAGTTCCATAAGTCCGTCATACATACTCATACCCCTTGACTTATAATATGCACACAGTTCACAGATAAGCATGGTAGCAACCACTGCATCCTTATCCCTTGCATAGGTACCTGAAAGGCAGCCATAGCTTTCCTCAAAGCCGAAAACATAGCTATAACTTCCGTCAGCCTCAAACTCCTTGATCTTCTGACCTATGTACTTAAAGCCAGTAAGCACATCAAAGTAAGCAAGTCCATACTCCTTGGCAATAGCCTTTGTCATGTCGGTAGATACAATAGTAGATACAATGGCACCGTTTGCAGGGAGTGTACCTGCTGCCTTCTTCTGACTGCATATGTACTCACAAATAAGTGTACCTGTCATGTTACCTGTAAACACAACATAATCCCCATCGTTAGTCTTGACTACGGCACCCACTCTGTCCGCGTCGGGATCTGTACCTACGATAATATCCGCATCTATCTTCTTAGCAAGTTCGATTGCAAGGGTAAATGCCTTTGGATCCTCCGGATTAGGATAACCTACAGTTGAAAACTCACTGTCAGGAAGCTCCTGCTCAGGTACTACAGTAACATTTTTAAAGCCTGCCTTTTCAAGAACACGTCTTACAGGCTTATTACCTGTACCATGGAGAGGTGTGTAAACTATCTTAAGGTCACTCTGAGCCTTTACAACCTCAGGATTAACAAGCTGAGCAAGCACGTTTGCATCGTAATTATCATCCACCTTATGATCAATTATATTGAAAAGGCCAAGCTTTTTGGCAGTATCCATATCAGCCCTTTTAATACTCTTAAAATCTGTAATGGCATTAACCTCGGCAATAATCTCTCCGTCACGTGGTGTAGGCACCTGTCCACCGTCAGCCCAGTAAACCTTGTAACCATTATATTCAGGTGGATTATGACTTGCAGTTACCACTATACCTGCTGTACAGCCAAGCTCCCTTACAGCAAAGCTAAGCATAGGAGTTGGTCTGAGCTCGTCATAGATATATGTCTTGATACCGTTGCCATTTAATACAAGAGCCGCTATAGTAGCAAACTCGGGGCTCATGCGTCTTGAGTCATAGGCAATGGCAACGCCCATTTCCACAGCCTCCTGACCCTGCTTGATTATATAGTTTGCCAGTCCCTGGGTTGCCTTACTGACAGTATAAATATTCATACGATTTGTTCCGGCGCCTATAACTCCCCTCAGACCACCGGTACCAAACTCAAGATCCTTGTAGAACCTGTCCTCTATCTCCTTTTCATTACCCTCAATAGCCTTAAGCTCTGCCCTTGTTGCTTCATCAAAATAATCATCATTGAGCCACTTATTGTAAGTTTCCATATATCCCATTTGTAAAATCTCCTCTCTGTTGGAATTTTATATTTTAATTATATATTTTTTCAGGCAGATATACAAGTGATTTTTTTATTAACTTTGGTGCATTAAAACTATAAAGATGACAAGGCATGGGCAATTTACATTTTCGAACAATATCCGCATATAAGTCGTCTTACTGAGTAACCTGTTGGTATACTTTGTTACAGCAAAGCTTGTTTTATAGCATTAATATTATAAAGCCCTTAATCCTATCCTTAAAATTTTACAGCAATAAAAAAGGGGTGCTCACCCTCAGGTGAACACCCTTTTTCATTAGTCAATATTAATATCTGTACCGCCGGGAAGCGCCTTCTTTTCTTCCTTAGGAATTGTTATCCTTAAAATACCATCATCATACTTAGCAGAAATATCATTTGATTTAACATCACCTACATAGAAACTTCTGCTGCATGATCCTGAATAACGTTCCTGT
>CASFCZ010000008.1 GCA_949293325.1 uncultured Eubacteriales bacterium
CTATAATGGGAACATGTGTAAAGCCGTTTTTATACATATGTCTGGTAACATCCACCAGCAGAGAACTTAAGGCCGCTGTATACATATTACGCCTTTTAATGGCATAATCCATCGCCCTTGCCGGATCTCTTATCTGATCTACACACTGCTGCATAAATTCCACCAGCTTATCTGATGGTGTAACTGCATACTCACCCTTTACCTTTGGATTATGTACCAGAAAGTTACGCACTACACGGCAGTAGTCAAGGTCATCCTTAAGGGACTTAAGCTGGGGAACTGCCATAAGCCTGCCTACTATGTTTTCATTATCCTTGGCATCGGGAAAGTATACACGCTTTCCCTCACGTTCCAGCTGCCTGTAAAGCTCTAAAAATCTGTCACCGTTAGAGGTGAATTCCTCAGTTTCATACATAAATACCGCCTCCTATCGTCTTTTCCGTACAAGGAGCAGCACCAACAGCACAGCTATGCCAATAAGTACTATGGTACCACCTGGCTTGATATCGTAAAATGCCGTTATAACAAGACCTGTTATTGTAAAGAAAAATGCAAATATAACAGAAAAAATTATATTCTGTCTGTAACTTTTTGAAACCAGCATAGCACAGGCAACAGGCACCACCATAAGGGATGATATTACAAGCACACCAACTGTCCTTGAGGCAACCGACACTACTATTGCAGTAAGAACAGTAAAAATAAGATTGACACTTTTAACAGGTACCCCTGAAAGTGCAGCCCCCTCCTCATCAAAGGTAACGTAAAAAAGCTCTCTGTACATAAGTATAAAGGCAATGATTACCGCTATTGACAGAATCACCACCGTCCACATTTAAAAATCCGAAATAGCAACAATAGAACCGAACATAAAGCTGTTAAGGGTAGCGGCATTTTTAACAAAGCCTGAAAACACTGCTGCAAGGCCCACGCCAAAGGACAGAACTATGGCAGTTGCCAGCTCAGAATAATCCGAAAAGCCCCTGCGTATGTACTCAATGGTAAGGGCAGCAAGTACAGACACTATAACGGCACTTAAAACAGGGTTGATACCAAGGCAAAGGCCTATGGTAACGCCTGCAAGTCCCGAATGGGACAGAGCATCACCTATTGCAGAAAGACGCTTAAGAACAATAACGTTGCCTATCATAGGTGTAATAACGGAAATAAGCACCGCCACAATAAGTGCCCTCTGCATAAATTCCATCTGAAATATTTCCATAAAGCCGCCTCCTGTCAATGGGTATGATGGACATGGGAAAATATGGTCCCTGAGTTAAAGTCCTCTGAGCTCATTACTTCACCCATGCCGTCCTCCGAAAGAACCAATACCTTATTTGAATGATAGAGTATGGAGGATATATCATGGGTAACCATAACAATGGTAAGCCCACCTGCATTAAGCTCTCCTAAAAGGCAGCAGATTGAATCCACTGCCTTAATATCTATACCCACTGTAGGCTCATCAAGGAAGATAATTTCAGGATCTGAAACCAAAGCCTTGGCAATAAATACCCTTTGCTGCTGTCCACCTGAAAGCAAACCTATGAGCCTGTTGTGGTAGTCATACATTCCAACACGCTCAAGGGCACTTCTGACCTTAGCCCTGTCCTCCCTGGAATAGCCCTTAAAAAGTCCCCGTCTTGAATAAAGCCCTAAAGCCACTATTTCCTCTACAGTAGCAGGAAAGCCTGCATTAAAATCCGTAGCTTTCTGGGAAACGTAAGCTATCTTTTTGTAGTCCTTAAACTTTTGTGAAAGCACACCAAACAGCTTTATTTCCCCCTCCGTAGGAGAAAGACGGTTCAAAATCAGCTTAAGGAGAGTACTTTTACCTGTACCGTTAGTACCCACTATACAGATAAAATCTCCCTTTTCCACCTGAAAGCTGAGTCTGTAGAGTATACTTTTATCAGGATAGCTGAAGGACAGGTTTTTAACCTCCAATACAGCCATTATTATCCCTCCAGTGCCAACTTAAGATTGTCAAGATTATCATACATAACGGAAATATAGTCCTCCCCTGCATCTATATCCTCCTGAGAAAGACCCTCAAAGGGATTAAGCTCCAGAAGCTGTGCCCCCGTTTCCTCCGCAATGGTTTGTACCACCTTAGGGCTTAGCAGCTCCTCAAAGAAGATATATTTAATGTCATTTTCATTTATAAAATCAATTATGTCCTTCATCTGATCAGGAGATGGTTCGGACTCGGGAATAACACCCTCCACTGCCCTCTGGACTATACCATATTCATCACACAGATAACTGTATGCCTCATGGGAAACTACTATGCTTCTGCCTCTGTAGGGATCCATAGCTTCCCTGTAGGCAGCATCCAGTTCCGTAAGTTCCTCCTTGAATGCCTCTGCATTAGCCCTGTAGGTATCTGCATTTTCACTGTCAAGGTCAATAAGGGTGTCGGCTATCTTATCTGTCATAAGGATAACATTATTGGGATCCAGCCATATATGGGGATCTGCCATTGACTCATCACCGATGCCCTGGGAAAGCTCCACATATTCAACAGCATCCTCACCTATGGAGCTCTTTACCTTGTCTATCCAGCTTTCCATACCCATGCCGTTATAAATAAGGGCACTTGCATTGTTAAGCAGCAGCATATCATGGGAGCTTGGTTCCCAGTCGTGGGGCTCTGTACCGGTAGGTACCATATTGACAACATTTACACTGTCACCACCAACCTTTGCGGTAAAGTCATACAGTGCATAAAAGCTTGTACATACCGTAAGCTTTTCATCTTCACCGGTCTGTGCCGACTTTGAACAGCCGGTAAGAACCGCTGTAAGAGCAAGAATACATAAAATAATTTTTTTCATATTACATAACAGGCATTACTGCCTTCCTTTCCATTTTATATAGTAAAAATATCATAACATTTTTGACGATTGTTTTCAATATGTGTTATAATAAAGCCAAGTAATTTTTTAAGAGAGGTGTCTTTATGAAAGCTTCGGAACTATCCCCTATGCTTATAAAAAATATAGAAAAAATAATTAAAGGAAAAACCGAAACCATAGAGCTTGTTATCTACGCACTTTTTGCAGGAGGAAATGTGCTGATGGAAGATGTTCCCGGCACAGGTAAAACAATGCTTGCACGTGCCCTTGCCGCATCAGTCGGCGGTGAATTCAAGCGTATACAGTTTACTCCCGATCTTCTTCCAGGTGACCTTACGGGTATAACCTATTTTGACCCTAAAACAAGTGAGTTTATTTTCCGCAAAGGCGCGGTATTTACAAATATTCTCCTTGCCGACGAAATAAACAGGGCAACACCTCGTACCCAGTCTGCGTTATTGGAGGCAATGGCCGAGGGACAGGTTACCGTTGACGGTACAACGTATAATCTTAAGCCTCCCTTTTTTGTAATAGCTACACAAAATCCCATTGAAACCCAGGGTACATACCCTTTACCGGAGGCACAGCTGGATCGTTTTGCCATGAAGCTTTCCCTTGGCTACCCTACTGCACAGGATTACATAGATATAGTAAATGCAAACTTCTCAGGAGATACTTTAAAGGAGCTTAGTCCCGTGTGTACGGCAGAAAACCTTACAGAGATACAGGCAGAGTGCGAAAAGATATATATACACCCTGATCTTATAGGCTATATAGCAGAACTTGCAGAAAGAAGCCGAAGGGCCGAAGGTGTCCTCCTTGGCTTAAGCACAAGGGGTATAATATCCATAGTAAGGCTTGCACGTGCCTGTGCAGGGGCAAAAGGCAGAAGCTATGTTACCCCTGAGGATATAAAAAAGGTATTTCCCCATGCCGCAGTACACCGCCTGATACTTGCAGGTGGCTACAGGCACAGGGAGGGATATTCAATGGGTATAATAAATGAACTGTTAGCCTCAGTTGAGGTGCCTACCGAGGACTGGACCACAGGGGGGATCTGATTGGAAATAGTAGTAATCATGCTTACTGCCCTTGTACTGTACATACTTGAGGGAGTACTGTACAAAAGGCTGTGGAGCATAGGACTTAAAGCAGATGTGAATATAACACCCCGTTCTGCCTTTTGCGGTGATAAATGCCGCCTTGAAATAACCCTTACAAACCGTAAGCTTTTACCTCTGCCCTGGCTGTGGGTAAAGCTGCATATAAGTTCAACCCTGCACTTTGAGGGCAAACCGGACACCAAGGACAGCTATATATTCCACAATGCCCTGTTTTGTATTATGGGTTGGCAGGAAATAAAGCGTACACTGCCCTTTACCTGCACAAAAAGAGGCTATTATCCAATACGCTCCTTTGAGCTTGTGGGTACGGGACTGCTTTTTAACGGCAAGTATACAATGAGCTTTGGTTCACCCTGTGCAATTACCGTATATCCACAGCTTCTGGGACGTGAACTTCCCGAAAGACTAATGGCAAGATATGACGGTATGGTTGCCGCTGAAGGGTATATCAACCCCGATCCCTTTGAGTTTGCAGGCATAAGGGAGTATATGCCATCTGACAGTTTTAAAGACATTAACTTCAAAGCTTCAGCCCACAGTGGCGTACTTATGACTAACCGACATGACCCTACAGTAAGGGGAGAAATAGATATAATACTCTGTATCAAACCCCTTAACGAAAGGTTTGAAGATGAATGTTTTGAGTATTCAATTTCCCTTGCAGCCACCCTTGCAGAATACTATATTTCAAAGGGCTACAGAGTGGCATTAAACTCAAACGGCAGGGATCTTGCAACAGAGGAAAGCGTACCCCTGCTAGGGGGCATAGGCGAGGGACAGCTTTACAGCATATACGAAAGGCTGGCAAGACTCTCATACGAAAAATATTCACCTGTTGGGAGCCTTAAAGAGGATACAGCAACAAACAGAAGTGCTGTATTTATATCGCCCACTGCTGATAATGAGGTAATGGATCTTTACTCCGATATTGAAGAAAAATATTCAACAGTCTGCTGGCTGTATCCTGTAATGAGCTTTGATATTCCACATACCAAAGTACCTTCAGATACTGCTGAGCTGGTGGCTGTACCCCCCGATTCAAGGAGCTGATATTATGCCGTGGATAAGAAAATTTTGCGAAACTATGGCAGAGGATCTTATATATTTTAATCTGCTGATAATACCCTTTTCCTTTATACTTGGAGCAATGACAGGGGATCTTAAGCACCCCCTTATGCTGTTGTGCTTTATACCCCTGCTGCCATACCTTTACTTTTTAAGGGTAAATATGAAAAAGCTCTCTCACTTTCTTTTTTTCACTTGGATAACTGTAATAATAGGCCTTTTTACTCCACACAGGGTAGTATTTACAGTATTTATTGCCTTTATGTGCAGCTATTCAGTGCGTCGACGCACCTATTATGAGTCAAAGCTCAGGGTATCCTTTGAAAGCCTTGCCTTTCCCCTGATTTTACTGGCGGTGTTGTATATAGCCTCTGACTATCTGGGAATACCACAACTAAGGGAGCTTATGTACTGCCAGGCTGTGGCTCTTGTACTGCTGTCCATAGTATATACCCACCTTACAGGCGTCAACTCTGAGCTGGAGCTTGCCTCTGCCTCATCCCTGCAGCCTACAAGGGTCATAACAAGATTTACAAATGCAGCCATAACCGTATATCTGGTTGCCTTCCTGGCAGTACTGCTGTTGTTCCGTTTTGTTCCCTTTGGAAAAATAGCCCTTGCTATGGGGGCTGTAATAGTCAGAATACTGCACTTCCTCTTTTCTTTAATAGGAGAAACCGACAGTTCCGCATATGGCTCCACTGCAACAGGCGGTGACACCGGAGCCTTTGTACCTGACGGAGAAGGGCTGCCCCTCTGGCTTGAAATAGTTGAACAGATAATGATATACACAGTCAATATATTTGCTCTGGTACTTATAATAGTATTTATTATATGGTTCTGCCTGAGGATATATCGTGGCTTTTACCGTAACAGGGCAGGCAGTCTGATATATGCAGACGAAACCTCAAGAATAACCGCAATCGGAAAGGTTGCAGGACATAAATACAGTTCAAAAAAGATTCGTAACCCCATACGCCGCAGATACTTTAAAAGGGTAAATAAATATTTCAAAAAGAACTTCCTTTCAAGGGCTTACACTCCTGAGGAAATTGAAATAAATCTTAAACTCACCGAAGACCTCAGGGATATTACTCCCGAATACGAAAAGGAGAGATACGGTGAACAGGTAAAATAATCCCTTTACCTAGGGTAATTGCTTTATAATCCCATATCCTTCTTAACACAAAGAAAAGACTCAAACCTTAACGGAATGAGTCTTTTTTATCGGAGCAAATACAACAGCTCCTTTGAAAAAAGAAGTTATTTTTTTACTATTTCGGAAAGTATATCACAGCCTGCGGCTATAACATTTTCGCAGGTAGAAATCCTTGGCAGTATTTCACTGCAATTATAACTACCAAACTCCTTCCTAAATCTCACAAGAAAGTCGAGCCTTTTTCTTTTAAGCATGGCTTCATCTTTGTACAGAGCCCCCAATACAGCCACACAGGCAATAGGTACACTGCACATGGCACCTATGCCAAAGCCGTTATTTACAGCCCCAAGCATTTTAAGTGTGGTATCTCCTACTTTTATGCCATATTCAGTTTCTGCCGCCTTAATTATACATTTGGAACAATTATAACCGTTCCTGTAAAATCTAACGGCATTTTCACTTAGCATATTCACCCCCTCCTTTAATACAGTTTATCCCATAAAAGGCAAAGGGGTTACATTTATATTTTTTAAAAACTGTCTATTATTTCATTAGCCACAGCCTTTGCATCTGCTCCTGCAATGCTTTGGGTATCATTACCCTGCATGTGTACGGCAAAATACAGCTTATCTCCTTCATTTTCGTAAAAACCCACATACCAGGCGGAATTATCCTTTCCTGTTCCTGTTTTACCATATACACCGGTGTGCTCACTTTTCATAACATTCTTAAGAATAGCAATCTGTTCCTCTGTATAGTCCGTTCTGCCCTCAAAAATATCCGCCAGTATATTGACCTGCTCCATAGGTGATATTTTCAGAGATGAACCAAGCCAGAAACCGCTTGTATCAGGAGAAGTATCAGCCTCCACCCCCTCCCACTGACTTATATCGCAGTTGCCATATCCAAGTCTGTTCAGAGCTGTCTGCATGTTTTCCTTTCCGATACCGTCTATTACCTGCCTGAAATACCATACACAGGAAGCTTGAAATGCCTCCTGTAA
>CASFCZ010000009.1 GCA_949293325.1 uncultured Eubacteriales bacterium
GCTTTCAGCTTTTGCTGAAAGTGCTGACAGGCATTTCTTGCAAGCGTGTCGACTTTTTCGACACGCTGAGACGGCAATTTGCCGTCTTTTTACATTTGGCAGTAAATGTCACTTTTTTTGCCTTATACTTTGTTTATCAAAACAAAGGAGGTAATAAATATGAAGATAATACTGCTAATGGATATGGACAGGAAAAGGATTGAGGAATGTGAAGGCTATTCACTTGTATGCTGTAGTGTATGCGGTAAGCCACACATGGGACATAAGGATGTAATAGCTTCAATGTCTGTATATGACAAGGCTGTATGTGCAGAATGCGAGGCTGAACGTATAATTGCAAAGGGCAAAAAATGGTCTGAAAAATTCAGGTATAGAATGTAAAATATCGGTTTTTTTCATTGTAAAAACTGTATAAAAGTGTTACTATGCTTAGTATGCAAGGGAGTGTACTTTTTTTGGGTATGCTCCCTTTATCTTTTGTGTAAAATAAGTATACTAGGGCTTATATAAGGAGGTAACAATGAATATATTTGACATTCTGGGACCCGTTATGGTAGGTCCCTCCAGTTCACATACGGCAGGTGCTGTAAGGATAGGATATATCTCTCAAAAACTGCTGGGAAGTATGCCTGAAAGGGCTGAGATATATCTCCATGGTTCCTTTGCAGATACAGGTGTGGGACATGGTACTGATAAGGCATTGGTAGCGGGACTCCTTGGCATGGATACAGATGATATGGATATACCTAACAGCTTTGAAATAGCAGCTGAAAGGGGTATGAGTTTTACCTTTGACAAGATTGTGCTGGAAAATGTTCACCCCAACAGTGTTCTTCTTAAACTTAAGGGGCATAATGGCAGGGAACTTAAGATAATAGCATCATCACTTGGTGGCGGCAGGATAAGCATAGTAAATATAGATGATATTGAAACCCATTTTACAGGGGAATATCCAACACTTATAGTACACAACCTGGATCAGCCGGGACATGTGGCAGAGGTTGCATCCATGCTTGCACATAAGTCTGTTAATATTGCCACACTTAACTTATACAGAAGCAAAAAGGGCGGCTATGCAGTTATGATACTGGAAACGGATCAGGAGATACCTCCCGAGGCCTTAAAGTGGCTTGAGAGGGTGGAAGGTGTTATAAAGGTAACATATTTAAGTATAAAGGAGTAGCATTATGAGTTTTGAAAGTCTTGAGGAGCTTACACTGACTGCCGAAAAAAACGGTATATCTCTTTTTGAAGCAGTACTCAGGGATGATATGGAAGAACGACAGGTAAAGTATAATGAGTCTTTTGAAAAAATGCAGGGACTGTGGCAGGTTATGTTAAAGTCTGCCGATGATTATGATGGGAGTCGCAGGTCAGCAAGTGGTATGGCAGGAGGAGATGCACAGAAATACAGGGAATATACAAACACATATACGGCTCTGGCAGGCAGCTTTATCAGCGAAGTTATATATTATGCCATTTCAATAGCGGAGTCAAATGCCTGTATGAGATGTATTGTAGCTGCTCCTACAGCAGGCTCCTGCGGTGTTCTTCCTGCGGTAATGATACCATATAACAAAAGGTATAATGCAGGTAATGACAGAATGACAGAAGGATTATATGTGGCAGCGGGAATAGGTCAGGTCATAGCAAAAAGAGCATCCATATCAGGTGCAGAGGGTGGCTGTCAGGCGGAGATAGGCTCAGCTTCGGCAATGGCAGCGGGTATGCTGGTATACCTTCAGGGTGGTACTAATGAACAGGTGAAAAGTGCAGTTGCAATGGCGCTGAAAAATGTTCTGGGTCTTGTATGCGATCCTGTTGCCGGTCTGGTGGAGGTGCCATGTATTAAACGTAATGTTATGGGGGCTGTAAATGCCGTTACCTCTGCTGATATGGCACTTGCAGGCATAATGAGCCGTATACCTGCCGATGAGGTCATAGATGCAATGAAACATGTAGGAGATGCCATGTCAGAGAGCCTGAAGGAAACGGCAAAGGGTGGACTTGCAGCAACACCTACCGGCAGAAAAATAGCTGAAAAGCTTCTTGGTAGTAAATAAAAAAAGAGGGTATAGCTGGTAATAGTTGCCAGTGTATATCCTCTTTTGATATATGTAGATTATTTTCCGTATCTCTCGTTGCGGTACTTGATTATTTCATCCTTTTTTGCCTCGTCTATCTGATCTATTGCTTCAAAATCAGGTTTTGCAAGGTAAAATCCTTGAAGAAGGTCTACTCCGTATTCAATGAGAACTTTTAATTGTTCACCACATTCAATACCCTCAGCAAGTACCATAATGTTGCGTTGATGGGCATAGGAAATAATATTTTTAACAAGAGTCTGTCTGTCATTATCTGTTTCAATACCTGTTATCATTTCAATATCAAGCTTGATAATGTCAGGCTTAAGACTCAGAAGGGTGTTGTCGTTTGAATAGCCGGATCCGTAATCATCCATGGCAAGGAGACAGCCCCATTTTTCTGTAAGCTTTTTTTTGCGATTAAGAATGTCGTTATCACTTTGCTCATTTTCTATTATCTCCAGTACCACGGAACTTAAATACTCTCCATAGCTTTCTTCAAGCTCCCTGAGTTCTTCATCCTTTAGCATTTCATTGGGAATGGAATTAATAAATATTTTTTTACCGTATACATTTTCATTCTGCATACTGAAGTCGTCAAGGGCGTTGAACCAGGTAAGCTTTTCTATATCACCAAGCATATTGTGTTCTGTTGCAAAGATGATTACATCGTGGGGATTTACTGAGCTGTCTCCCTTTGGACGCATAAGTGCTTCATAGCCATATATTTCACCGTTTTGTGTATTTATAATTGGCTGAAAAGCGTATTTAAGCATACCTTCTGAGATAATGGTTTCTATATTGCGTATTGTTTTAAAATTAAGCTCCGCAGCTTCAAAGGCCTTTTTATCAAAATTTTTGTATGTGTTTTTACCTTCCTCCTTTACCTGATACATAGTAAATTCAGCATATTGTTCAAGTAAATTTGCATCGGTACTGTCATCGGGATACCAGGCAACACCTATAGATGAGTGCATATTAAATACACCCTGTGATGTCTGTATCTTAAGGTCAAATATCTCGTCAAATATCTTTCGGAGCTTTTTTTCCATATCGACTCTGTTGTATCCGAATAATATCATTTTGAACTCATCACCTGCAGTCCTTGCTGCAAAGCATGTTATTCTGTCGTGATATTTTTTAAATATGGCACCCAGAGAGGACAGGCATCTGTCGCCTATGGCATTGCCGTATCTTGAGTTTATATCGGCCATATTGTCAATGTCACAGTGTACAAGGGCAGCAACAGAAACATTTGCAGATGAAAACTTTTCATTTAAAATGCGCCTGAAGGCATTTCTGTTAAACAGGTTGGTAAGGGCATCATGATCCTTTATATGTTTCATGGTGCTTGCTTTAACGGTTTCGGTAGTTGTATCCTGTATTATACCAAGTATCTTTCCGTTATTTATAGTGGTTTTGAGGCGGATATATTTGCTTGTTCCTCCCGGCAGGTTAATCTTGTAAATCTGATCTATTCCCGGTGTAATAGTATGACAAAAAGCGGCCATACGTTCCTCAAAAAGGGCCCTTGGTATGAACAGACTGTCTTCTGTTTTTTCAATATTAAGAAGTTCAAACATCATATCAGTACATAGTACGGTTTCCTGTTCACGACTGTACTCAAATGCACCAAAATCGGATTCCGTAAGTGATATAATGTCGGATAGTCTGGAGGAAAAAGTCACTATTTCCGATGTCAGTCTGCTTATAGTAGCTCCAAGGTCGTCCAGTTCATCTACTCCTGATCTGGAGGGTGGAACAGGATTAAGTGGAGATATACGTTTAAGTTCCGTTAAAAAACGATGTACAGGATATGCAGCAATGGTAGAGGCAATAAAAGCAAATACTATTCCAACCAATATTGCAATACTGAATACAAATAATATATTTAACTTTACATTATTGCCGGACATATTAAGATATGCTTCATCAACTACTCCAAGCAATAACCATTGATAATCACTGTATTCACTGTTGCCATTCAGATCCAAGGGGTTGATGGCGGCATAAGTAGTATTTTTGTTTTGTGTCTCCAGAGTAAATATGCTATCGTAGTTTGTTTTTTTGCCAACAGTAACCGTATCAGAATAATTGTTGATACGGTTAAAGGATTTACCTGATACTGCTATCTTTCTGAAAAGATTAGGATCTTCACTGCACGAACGTACCACACAGTAGCTGCCTTCACCACGGCTGTTAAGCTCCAGATAAGGCAAATAAGTTTTCAGATGTTCAAGGGAAACCTGTACGCCAAGTACACCAAGGCAGGTACCGTCGGTATCCTTTAACGGAAGACAGTAGGCGATGGAATAATCCCTGTCAAAATTAATGTCATAGGGCAGTGACCAATATCCAAGCTTTGAAATATCTGTATCAGGATGTTCTTCTGCCATTCTGACAGGTTCCGTTATAAAGTCAAGGCTGCTGCTTTCCTTAGCGTTAAAGGTGCGGCTCCAGCTTGGGGATTTAAAGATGTTACTGTTATTAATAACGCTTTCATCAGCTATTTTAAAGCTGAAACTCTGGTTTTTTAAATTAATATCGCTGCGACTTAAGTAAATTGCAGGTATACGTGCTCGGGTGGCATCATTACCGCCAAATACAAATATACCGCTTATAAGATCATTCCCGGATAAAAACTCTGTATATGGCAACATTTGGGTAAATGCATCGTTATAGTCTATTTTACCGTCCATATCCTGACTGCATTGTATCATTATGTCGTTAAATTTGTCATAATTATAAATAAGTGTGTCTGATACAGAGTTCAGTCTGACCTCCGCCGCACCTGTTCTTAAGGCTGCGGTATTGCTCAGGTCTCCGTATGCACTGCTGACTATAATGCCAAATGTACCGTTAAGCCGTATCAACAGTATAAAAACTATAGATATAAACAGCAACAGTGTGATCATAGCTATGCATAATCTTTGTCGAATGGAAATCGGCTTTTTGCTCATTGTTCCATTCCTCCCCCCATGATCTTTTAGTTGACGTATCTGTAAGTTAAAAGTTAAGAAAAGACAAACGTAATCATATTATAATTTATTAACCTAAAAAATGCAATATAATTTTATAATTTAAAATATCAGAATTATTCCAAGCTTTCGAGCTGTTTTTCTATATTCTCTGAAGTAATCGTGTTAAGTGCCGTAACATTGCATTCAAGGGCCTTCTTAAAATAGTTTCTGGCAGTTTCCTTATCTCCTTCGTTTTTGGCAATAACACCCATATAGTATAGACTGTCAGGCATATTTTCTCTATAATCAAGTGCCTTTTGAAAGTACTCCTTTGCCTTATCTATAATTCCTTTGTTAAAATATATCTGACCCATATTATCCCAGGCAGGAGCATGTTCAGGAATATCATCAAGAGCCCGTTTTGTATATTCCTCGGCTTTGTCATAGTCCTTTTTTAATATATATAAGTATCCCAGGGTGGTCAGGGTGCTTACATTTACATAGCTGTACTTTTCCTCAAGGGCTTCCATAAGCTCTATTGCCTTATCTATATCTCCCAATAGCCAATAGCAACTCCCCATTGCAAGGGGAATGTTTTTTTCGTAGATAAGCTTTGTATTATACTTTTCTGCACGCTCAAATAGAGTTAATGCTTCCTTTGCCTTTCCTTCATGCAATAGCATTATTCCGTAGTTGTATAATGCCGGTACATTTATGGTGTTTAATTTGGCTGCAAGGTTGTAGTATTTCCTTGCTTTATCAAAGTTTTTTACAAAGTAATACATATTTCCGGCAATGCCGAAGTAGTAAGACCTGAAAATAAGGGCACTTAGCACAAAATATATTATTATTTCGGGAATAAGCCATACCTCTGACAGGTCAAGTAAAAATACCGTAACTAACCAGGCGACCATAATATAGCCAAGGGTAAACCCCTTGTAATATTTTACAGGGTCAAATTTTTTCTTCATAGTAATGCTCCTAAAAAACAATTTATATAAGATATTTTACCATTTTTTTTATAATTTTTCAAGGAAATGGATATATATTTAAAAAATTATCCGCCAAATTTATCAATCCAAGTAAAACAATGATTAAACCGGAGGATATTGTACAAAGTTTTGTATCAAGTTTGTTTCCTAAACAGGTTCCCAGTCTTATACCTATTAATAAAAAAACTATCTGTACAAATATGGCAAACACAGGAAGAATAAAGGCAAGTCTAAGACTTCCTCCGGCTCCAACACATATGCCTATTGAATCAATGGTGAGGGCAATACCCAAAAATATCGCTTCTCTCATATCTATGTCACCTGAACCGTCAATATCACCTTCACTGGGCTCACGAATTATTTTAACTGTCGGGCTAAGGGTATCTTTAGCTTCCTTTCGGCTTTGTAAAAGTATCCATATTCCCATTACTATCAGTATAATGCTGCCTGTACTATCAGGCAGACAACGTTGCAATATGCTGCCGGATACCACTGCAAGACTTATTATAACGAAGCCCAGAAGGCTGATAACAAGACATGGAAGCACCCCGATACGTATTTTCCTTACACCAAAGGATATCCCTATTCCGATGGCATCTATACTCATTCCGATTGAAAGTAATATTACAGACAGCATTATACATCCCCTCCCTCATCATAGTATGCAGGTGATAAGTTTTGTGATATTGCTGCCTTACTTCGGTCATATTTATGGTCTTGTCCAAATATATTATTATGAACGACGGAAAAAATATAATGAACAGGAGTGATCTTATGGAGAATATGCACAGCCGATCGGTAAAGGAATGTATTAACAGACTGCATACGGGTATTGAAAACGGTCTGGACAGCAGAGAGGCAAAAAAACGCCTTGATAAATATGGTCCCAATATGCTTGCTGAACAGAAACGCAAGTCCTTGCTTATATGTTTTTTATCTCAATTTAAGGACTTTATGGTAATGGTACTTATAGCAGCGGCAGTAATAAGTATTATGACAGAGTATTACAGCGGAAGCGGCAATTACATAGATTCAATTATTATATTGGCAATAGTTATACTTAACGGAATAATAGGGGTTGTGCAGGAAAGTAAAGCAGAAAAAGCCATTGAGGCACTTAAGGAGCTTACTGCTCCCCATTGTACTGTAAAGAGGGACGGGCAGTATATGGATATTGATGCCAAGGAAATAGTTCAGGGAGATATTATCAGGCTGTCTCAGGGTAATATAGTACCTGCCGATTGCCGTATTATAGAGGCGCATGCCCTTAAGGTGTCTGAGGCAAATTTAACGGGGGAGTCTGTGCCTGTGGACAAGTGTGCCGATATTGTACTGGATAAGACTGTACCCCTTGGAGAAAGGGCTAACATGCTGTATATGGGCACATCAATAACAATGGGTAGATGTGAGGCTGTAGTCTGTGCTACGGGTATGGACAGTGAGATGGGCAATATAGCCCATATGCTAAATACATCTGATGATGAGCTTACCCCACTTCAGCAAAGACTTGACCATGTAGGCAAGCTCCTTGGAACGGGAGCCCTTGGTATATGCTTTATTATTTTTATGATAGGTCTGTTCAGGAGGCTTCCCTTCTTTGATATGTTTATGACATCCGTAAGTCTGGCTGTTGCGGCTATACCTGAGGGCTTGCCGGCAATAGTTACCATTGTCCTTGCCATAGGTGTTAAAAGAATGGCTGAAAGAAGGGCTGTGGTAAGAAAGCTGCCAGCGGTAGAGGCCTTAGGCAGTGCAAGTGTTATATGTTCGGATAAAACAGGCACCCTTACCCAGAACAAAATGGAACTTAAGGAAATAAATTCCGATGACAGGACTCTGACCCTGACACTTATGACCCTCTGTAATGACAGTGAGCTTACCCAAGAGGGAACTGTGAAGGGTGAACCTACGGAAAACGCCTTTGTGGAAGCTGCTCTTAAGGATGATTTAAACAAAAATGATCTGGAAAGTCTTTATCCAAGAGTAGAGGAGTATCCCTTTGATTCAACCCTTAAGCGCATGACAACGGTACATATCTATGATGATGGACACCGCTGTATCACGAAGGGTGCCCTTGAAAGTCTGTTGCCACTTTGTACCCACTGTCTGTCAAAGGGAAAAGTTATACCTATGACAGGTGAAATAAGGAACAGTATAATGGAGCTTAACAACAGCATGTGTTCAGGTGCTTTAAGGGTGCTTGCAGTGGCATATAAGGATATAAAGGACAGATGCGGCAACAGGGAGTATGCAGAGTATGGTCTTACATTCTGTGGCCTGGCAGGCTTGCTTGATCCTCCGAGACCTGAGGTAAAAAATGCGGTTACCCGGTGTGTACTTGCAGGTATTCGACCTGTTATGATTACCGGGGATAACATTACTACAGCCTCTGCCATAGCCGCAAAGGTAGGTATACTCAGAGGTGATGATACTGTCCTTTCGGGGGCTGAGCTGGATGGTTTAACCGATGAACAGTTAAGTGAGGCTATAGAAAAATGCAGTGTATTTGCAAGGGTGACTCCAACACACAAGGTAAGACTTGTAAAGGCTTTTCGCTCAAGAGGAAACATAGTTGCCATGACAGGTGACGGAATTAATGATGCCCCTGCCCTTAAGGCTGCCGATATAGGCTGTGCTATGGGAATAACAGGTACAGACGCTGCCAAGAGTGTGGCAGACATAGTATTGACGGATGATAACTTTGCAACTATTGTTGCAGCTGTACATGAGGGAAGGAATATATATGAAAATATAAAAAAGGCTATCCATTTCCTTCTTTCAAGCAATATAGGTGAGATTATTACAGTGTTTATTGCAATGGTCATGGGTTTTAATACTCCCCTTCAGCCTATACAACTCCTTTGGGTAAACCTTGTGACAGACTCTTTGCCTGCCATTGCCCTTGGAATGGATCCCTGTGACGAGGATATAATGCTGCGAAAACCTCAGACAGACAAAAGACTGTTCAGTAAAGAACTGTGGGCACGGATAGGAGTTGAGGGGGCAATGATTGGTACCCTTGCTCTCCTTGCCTATGCCGTAGGCTCTTCCATATATAACAGTGTGGAAACAGGCAGGACAATGGCTTTTGCAGTACTTAGTATGTCACAGCTTGTTCATGCCTTTAATATGCGCAGTGAACATTCCCTCTTCAGTATTGATCCCCTGGCAAACAGATACCTTGTGGGGGCACTTATAGTTGGGGTTATTATGCAGGTGGCTGTTATACAGATAAAGCCTGTGGCGGATGTATTTATGGTGACAGCCCTCAGCAGTATACAATGGCTTTTTGTTGTCTTTTTATGCCTTATGCCTATTGTTCTTGTAGAGCTTGAAAAAAGGTTTTCCAGGTAGACTCACTGTATTTTAAATCCCCTTTTGTCATAGTATGTAATGAGGTGATTTAATGAAAAGTGTGTTGGATATGCTTAAGATAGCTGCTATGCCCCTTGGCAAGACCATGTATATTTACGGAGGAGGCTGGAATGAAAGGGACGATGGAGCAGGACGGGAATGTTTAAGCTATGGTCTGTCGGAAAGATGGAGCAGCTTTGCAAGTACCTGTAACAGTGGTTTTAATTTCAGGGAGTATGACTATAAAAGGGATAAAGAGGTAATTCATCTGGGACTGGACTGTTCGGGTTATGTGGGATGGGTCCTTTATAATACTTTGGGAAACGGGGATTATGTATTCAAGTCCTGCGATGTGGTAAAAAAGCTTGCGGAAATGGGACTTGGGGAAAGGGTGGAGAGAAACAATGTGTCATTAAGGCAGGCGGGGGATATATTCAGCTCCGCCTGTGACTGCTGCAAACATGTATTCATATGTATAGGGCAATGCAGTGATGGGAGCATGCTGCTTATTCATTCAAGTCCACCGGGAGTACGTCTGGCAGGTACACCAAGCCCATTAGTTAAGGGGATGTCCCGTGCAGAAATGCTTGCAGAAAAATATATGAAAAAGTTTTATCCCAGATGGTATGCAAAATATCCCGTTATAGGGGCTGATATAAGCTATCTGACCCATTATGAACAGCTTAAAAATTCTTTTTTGAATGACAGGGAGGGAATAAGAAATATGGAGTGTGAAGATATACTGCAAAGAATATTCTTTTAACAGAATATGGGAGAAGAGCCTTGGTATTTATAAGATTAAATTTTTTTTAACTTGTATAACACCTGTTACTATGGTATACTAAAAACTTAGATAAATGTTTAATTCAATAAATACCGAGGTGTTGATATGGCTGATAATAAAAACAGGACAGGGTTTGTAATAGATAAGGTTATGGCATTTTTCCTGATGTTGGCAGTGGTGGTTATTCCACTTATTGTAAGGATAAGGATTGTGCCGGTAGGGGAGTATGAATATGGTATTATACGTGCAAGCAGCAGTATAAATGATATGTTTTCCTATAATAAGGCTGTTGCCATATGTGTACTTGCTGTATTTATGGTACTGTATTTACTGCTTGGCATTCTGCTGGAGGAAAAAAGAGTAAAGCTCAGACTTAAGGCTCTGCCATCCTATCTCATGTATGGTTATATAGGCCTTTGTCTGTTATCATCAATTTTTTCAAGCTATAAGTCCATTGCTTTCTGGGGCATAAGTGAAAGATATGAAGGCTTTTTTGTTTTGCTCAGCTATGGAATATTTTTTCTTATTGCCATGAGTTTTGCCTCAGAGGGTACGGGAGCAAAATATATGGTGGGATTTTTCTCTGCTTCTGTATTGCTCATTGGCATTATAGGTACTATGCAGACCTTTGGCTTTGATATTTTTGCAACTACTCCGGGTTCAAAGCTGGTACTTGGTAAGTATTACGGAGGACAAAACCTTGAGCTTAAATTTGAGTCTGCCTATGGCACACTCTATAACCCTAACTGTCTTGGCATGTATTCGGCTATGATGGCTTCATTTATGCTTATGCTTGCTCTTATGCTGCCTGTCAGGAACAAATTCAAATATATGTTTGCAATTCTGTTTCTGCTGGCAGGTATCTGTGTTGTGGGAAGTGACTCCGTTGGCGGCCTTCTGGGTCTTGCCTGTGCCTGTGTATTTGCTGTTATTCTGGCGTTTGCTAATTTTATCAAAAACAGACTTTATAAAAACAGGCTTTATCTTATTTGTGCAGTAGTGACCATTGCGGCATTTATTCTGCTTCCTGTTGCCTTTGTTGCGGCTGATTCAACTGTTGTACAGGAAATAAGAATAATTACAGATGCCGTTACAGGTAAGAGTGAAAGTGAGAATCCGTTTTTTTATGAGGACTTTGCCTTTGATGGCAATACAGCCACTATAGCTACCAAGGCAGGAGATATCCATATAACCGCAACGGAGGATGAGCCTGTTCTTGAGCAGAACGGTACGGTAAGGGAGCCTTTGAGCACCTCAGCCATGGAGGACAGGGACGGCTATGTAAATACCTATCCGATCGACGGACTTAAGGAAGGAGATCTCCAGGTCTATGATGACAAGTTGGTATTTATTGGCCGTGATAATGAGGGCAATGCAACTAATTTCCTTATGAGGGATACCGGCAATGGTATTATACCTCTGGATAAGTTCGGCAATGATATTGATCTGGACAACCCCGCCCCCAGTATTGGCTTTGAAGGCATTGAAAGGCTTGGTTCAGGCAGAGGTTATATATGGTCAAGAAGTATACCTCTTATATTTGATAATATCATAATCGGCAGCGGTCCTGACAGTTTTGCCCTTGAATTTCCACAGAATGATATTATTTCAAAGCTTTATTACCTGGGTAATCCATATATTATAGTAGATAAACCACATAGTGTTTATTTGCAGACTGCAATTAATACAGGTCTGCTTTCACTTATTGTTGTAGTTGCAATGGTGCTGATTTATCTTATTCAAAGTGCCGTATTGTTTGTCAGGAGAGATGGAAGTGCCTTTATCAGGGCAACAAGGCTTGCATGTATGTCAGGTGTAATAGCCTATATGGCAGCGGCGGCTACAACGGACAGCGTCGTTTCCGTAGCACCTCTTTTCTGGATGATGCTGGGCATGGGTTACGGTATAAATTTTATAAGGTCTTCAGGTGAGGCAGATGGAGAGGCTTAAGAGCTTGACCTCGGAACAGAGGAAAAAAATAATTCTATATATACTTCTTGATATAGTTACCATTAACTTTTCCCTTGTTGCGGCTATATGTCTCTGGTACGGAGGTACAATACCGGGGCTTCCGGGAGGCAGAGGGGTAAATATAGCTGCGGATGTATGGCATTGGTATCTGTATGCTTCTGCCGTACTTTCACCGGTATGTGTGATTGTGTATGGTATCTTCAAGTTTTATTCAAACCTTTGGAAATATGCTACCATTGACGATATTTATAAGATAGTTGTGGCAGATACGGTTATATTTGTCCTGCTTTTTCTTGTACATTCAAATCTGTTTGTATATATTTCTGATTATGATCTGCCAAAGAGACTGCTTATGGTGGCATGGTTTATTGATGTGGTGCTTTTCACCTTTTCAAGGTCAGGCTATAGGATAGTAAAGCGTATGTTTATTGCCCTTGAACATATTCTGACCAGAAAAGCGGGCTCTAAGCGTGTAATGATTGTGGGCGCAGGCTATGCGGGATACAATGTTGTAAGAAGCATATTAAACGGTGAAAAGGGCTATGAAAACAGAACCCCTGTTATTCTGGTTGATGATGATGAGTCAAAAAATAATACTAACCTTATGGGTATAAGGGTTACCTATGACTGTGCCAATATCCCAAGGCTTGCAAGCGAGTATGAGATAGAGGAGATAGTGGTTGCCCTTCCCTCTGCTACAAATGTACAGATAAAGAGAATAATGGATTTCTGTACAAAAACAGAATGTACCCTTAAGATGATACCTCCAATGAGTGATATTTCCGATGGCAGTTACAGAACCTTACGTGATGTGGATATTACTGACCTGCTTTTCCGTGAGGAAATAAAGCTTGATGTAAGAAGTATATCAGGATACCTTGAGGGTAAAACTGTCCTTGTTACGGGAGGCGGCGGCTCAATAGGCTCAGAGCTTTGCAGGCAGATAGCTCCCTTTAAACCTGGACTTCTGGTTATATTTGATATATATGAAAATAATGCTTACGAGCTTATGACAGACCTTAAAAACCGCTATGGTGATGACCTTAAGATGGATTTGTATATAGGCTCAATCAGAGATAAAAGCTGCCTTGAAAGGGCGTTTTCTCTTTTTAATCCTGAGGTTGTGTTCCATGCAGCTGCCCATAAGCATGTGCCACTTATGGAGGAGGTCCCTGAGGAGGCAGTTAAAAACAATGTGTTTGGTACCCTTAATGTGGCACGTTGTGCCGATAAATACGGAGTGGAAAGGTTTGTTCTTCTTTCAACTGATAAGGCTGTCAATCCTGCTAATGTTATGGGCGCTACAAAGCGTATAACAGAGCTTATTATTCAGGAAATGGCTTCTGTCAGCAAAACAAAGTTTATGGCAGTACGTTTTGGAAATGTACTTGGCAGTAATGGCAGTGTTATCCCTCTTTTCCGCAGACAGATAGCTGAGGGTGGTCCGGTAACGGTAACGGATAAAAACATGATCAGATTTTTCATGACTATTCCCGAGGCAAGCAGGCTTGTGCTTCAGGCAGCGGGACTTGGCAAAAGCGGCAGTATTTTTGTTCTGGATATGGGTGAGCCTGTTAAGATAGATGAGCTAGCACGTAACCTTATAAGGCTTTCGGGTTTTGTGCCTGATAAGGATATCGAGGTTGTGTATACAGGGCTAAGACCGGGAGAAAAGCTCTATGAGGAGCTTATTATGGACGAAGAAAAGGACAGCCTTAAAATGGTCTATAAAAACAAGATATTTGTTACCAAACCTGTGGAAATGGATTATGAGCATTTTGACAGGCAGCTTAACAGATTATATGAGGCGGCTTATCATAATCCGGATGGTGTAGTGGATATAATTAAGGAAATAGTACCTAACAATAAACTTGGGGGAAAATAAATGTATCGGGTTGTTAAGCGTGTTATGGATTTTATTATAAGCCTTTTGTGGCTGCTGTTGTTCTGGTGGCTTCTTGGAATTATAGCTTTTATGATTAAGCTTGAGGATGGCGGCAGTGTTGTATTTAAACAACGAAGAATAGGTGCAGATAAAAGAGAGTTTTATATTTATAAATTCAGGACAATGAAGATGGATACGCCTAAGGATGTGCCAACCCATTTGCTTCATGACCCTGATGCGTATATAACCAGAATGGGACATTTTCTGCGCAGATCCAGCCTTGATGAGCTGCCTCAGATATTCAATATACTAAAGGGCGACATGAGCTTTGTGGGTCCAAGACCGGCCCTTTACAACCAGTATGATCTTATTGAAGAAAGGGATAAATACGGTGCCAACAGCCTTGTGCCGGGACTTACTGGCTGGGCACAGGTAAACGGCAGAGATGAGCTGCCTATACCTGTAAAGGCAAGGTACGACGGGGAATATGTAGACAGGATGTCCTTTGGCTTTGATTTATATATTATCTTCAGGACAGTTTATTCGGTATTTAAAGCCGAGGGTGTCAAGGAGGGTGCTGATGAGGAAAATAATAACAGGTGAAAGGGGTTATATAGCCTCCCATATCAGGGATAAAGTAGTTGATGCTGTATGCCTTTCCTTCAGAAATGGTGCAGATGCCATGGATCTGACAGATGCCGAAGCCGTAATACATTGTGCTGCAATAGTTCACAGAAAGGAAAAGAACTATGCCGACCTTTATAACAGGATTAATCATACTGAGGCTGTAAAGCTGGCAAAAAATGCTAAGGCAGCCGGTGTAAAGCATTTTGTATTTATTAGTACTATGAGTGTATATGGTGTCAGAAATGGTGTTATTGATAAAAATACTCCCTGTAATCCCCTTAGTCTGTATGGAAAAAGTAAGTTGGCGGCAGAAAAGGAAATACTTGCATTACAGGAGGATAATTTCCTTGTGACCGTTATAAGACCGCCTATGGTTTATGGCCCAAATTGCCCGGGAAATTTTGCACTTTTAAAAAAACTTGCACTTAAGACACCTGTTTTTCCTAAGGTGGATAACAGGCGAAGTATGATATATATAGATAATCTTGTATATGCAGTAAAAAAAATATTGGAAGAAAAAATAACCGGTGTTATTTTGCCTATGGACAAGGAATATGTAAACACCTCTGATATGGTCAGGAAGATTGCCAATGCCGGGGGAAAAAGACTGATACTTTCAGTGGTTATGGGTAAAATAGTATCTATGCTTCCATCTAAAACTGCAAATAAGGTTTTTGGGAGTCTTTACTATGACAAGGACAGTGCTATGCTCTGTGATGCTGTAAATTTTGATAAGGCGATAGAACAATGTGTTATATAAAAAACAGCTGTAAAAATACTTACAGCTGTTTTTTATATCTGGTATTGATATTGTATCAAACAAAACAGTTTTCCTTTCCTGTGCATTCACTTACGTATGCTGTTACGGCTTCAATAACTGCACTGCATGTGGGACGTTTATCGGATCTTTCAAAGGATGGATTGATTATGCTCAGAAAATTTTTATGATTCTGATTTTCCCATGCCTTTTGTATAGCATTACGTATACATCTCTCAATATTGGTGACATTTATATTATTTATTTTTCCAAGTTCAGGGTAAAGAAATTTAGTCTTGTAGTTAAGCATTTCAGGATTATCATAGCAAAGTTTTATAGCCTGTACAAGATACTTGTACCCATTCAGATGTTGGGATATGCCTAACTGGTTCAAAGTCTTCTGTATTAAAAAAGTGCTTTCATTACTGTTAACAGAGGCATTTGTATTGATGGTATCCTTGTTGTTAAGCTCTTTTACATATGAAATTATGGAATAGGTATCAAGAGGATAGAACATAACATAATCGGAACTGAAGTTAAGTGCCAGATTCAGGGCGGCAGGCAAAGTGTTTTCCATCATCAGTACAATTTTTCCCGAATAGCCGGCACTTCTTATTTCCTGAATAAGGTTTATTCCGTCTTCATACTTAATACATGGGGTATACAGTATTATATCGGGCTGGTAATTAAGTATACTTTCCAGTTCTTCTCTGCTGCTGTCGGAGCAGCACAGTACCTGAAATGAGTTCTCTTTAATCAGCATATTTTTTAAAACCATAGCCTTTGTATAATTATCGGATATAATAACAATTTTCATATTGAATTTCACTTCCTTTGATACATTTTAATATATAAATATTAAGTCTGTTTTATTATAATACTGAAAAAAAGACTAAACAAATACAAAAAGATGACATTTTTCGAAATAAATTTACTGATTGATCATATCTTCCAGATAAATAGCGTAGCCTTTTGTCGGATTTTGAATAAAAACATGGGTTACAGCCCCTACAAGTTTTCCGTTTTGTATTATGGGAGCACCACTCATTCCCTGAACAATCCCACCTGTTTTTTTTATCAGATCATTGTCGGTTATTTGTATTGTCATGGCTTTGCTTTTGTCGGAACTGAGGCTGGAAGTGCTTTCTATATTTATACTGTATGGTTTTACTTCTGATCCTTCTGTTGTAACAAGTATGGTAGCTTCCCCTTCTTTTACTTCATTTTTTAACGCAATGTCGTAAGTTGTCGTATTTGATGAGGGCTGTGAAAAAAATTTACCTGAAATACCACAAATAGTATTATTAGTAACTTCACCTATTTTCTGAGATTTATTTGTGTTTCCCACCAGTTCTCCCGGGCTGCCCTTTTCGCCCTTGTTGACAGAGGTTATTTCTGTGGGCATAAGTTTACCCTCACGTATCTTCATTATGTTCCCTGTATCAACATCGGTTACGGGATGTCCTAATGCGTAAAAATTTCCGTTGCTGTCGTAGCAGGTAAGGGTGCCTATGCCCTGGGTACTGTCACGTACCCATATACCCAGTTTCTTTTTTTTGCTTTCCGAACTGATAACAGGTGTAACATCCAGAGTCAGGGTCTGGTCATTACGCTCTACGGTCAACTGGACTTTTTCTTTATTACAGCCTTCAATGTAGCTTATCAGGCTTTCCTTGTCCGTTAATGTTATATCGTCTGCCTTTTTTATCAGGTCTCCGCTTTTTAACACGCCTCTGCAGGGACTTTCGTATTTGCCGCTGCTTAAACGTACCTCACCTGTGCCTAAGACAAGTACCCCGTCTGTTTCAAGCTCCAGCCCTATGGCCTGTCCGCCGGGATATAAATTCATATCAGGCAATACGGTAATGGTACTGTTTTTTAGCGGAACACCCCAGAAGGACAATTTAAGCAATGCTTTGCCTGAATTTTCAGCCTTCAATAATACGGGATCTTGAAGATCAAGGGTTATATTGTCTGTTACAGTTTTATCTGAATTTACCGAAACCGCCATGTCCTGAACAAAAAGATCTCCTTTCAAAGGCAAGTCAAAGTCGAGTAAAGAAGCCTCTCCCCTGCGTATAGTTATATTAGACGGAAAAAATAAAGCTATTGATATATATCCTATTAATATAATTACGATAAGGGATATGAACAATAGCCAGAGGTTGGTTTTAAATCTATTTCTGTCTTTCAAAAAAAATCACTTCCTTAAATATTGGTCAACTATTAGGTTAACCTTAAGGAAGTGATTTATACTAAGCAGTTTTTTCAAAAGTTTTATAAAATGTTTTTTTATTCCATATCTTCTGCCATATCCAGCATTTCATCAAAGCTTTTTTCCGGATGTGCTCTGTTAAAGAGTTTAAAAGCTCTGTTAAGTCCCGGACCGTTTTCCGTATCCATATATAAACGTACAAGCTCCAGTACCAGAACTGAATACTTATTTGAATCAGGCTCGATATTATTAATGGCATAATTTAACAGATCTTCTGCCTTCTGAGGCAGCTCCATGGATATATATATATCAGACAGTGTACGTATATAGGAGATACATTCCTCCTCGTCAATTCCCAGTATTTTCACACGGGTTTCAAGGGCTTCCGAGTAGAGAGTGGCAGCCTTTCCGTAATCTGATTCACGCAGATAATATTCTCCCAACTCTGCCAGAACCCCTGAATAAAAAAGATGATTTTTTCCAACGCTTTTTTTAATCATATTAAGGGCCTTTTGTTTAAGAGGGATAGCACGCTCTGTCTGGTTAAGGGCAGCATAGCAGTCTGCAAGTTTGGAAACTGCATCTGCATAAAAGGGCTGATTGCTTCCGTAATGATTTTTTATTAATGTAATGAGGGTGTGGTAATTTTTTAAGGCCTCGGTATATTTCCCTATTTTATAGAGCAGTGCGGAGTAAAAGGAAAGGGCAGTTATATATTCGGTAGGGTTGTTGGTAATGGTTTTATATATATCAATGGCTTCCTGCATATAGTTCAACCCTGTAGAAAAGTCGTCGGACTCTATATAACATAGCCCCAGATTGTATAGATTATCTGCATAGTGTATGTCCTTAAGAGACCTGGAGGCAAGAGCCTTTGCATAGTACTGTATTGCCTCATAAAATCTGCCCATTGCCTTGTACATGGAGCCAAGATTATAGCAGGAGGAAATGACATCAGGGTGATCGTGGGGCAATAGCTCATAACGTATATTGTAACTTTTTTTGAAATAAACCAAAGCCATATCCGTCTGATGCAGATCATTATAAACGACGCCAAGGTTGTTGTATATATCACTTAGCTTTTGGGAGCTACCCTCCAATGAAATGGCATCAGCCGCCTTTAAGTAATAATAAAGAGCCTTGTCATGTATACCGTCCTCATCGTAGGCACAGGCAAGATTGAAAATGTCATTGCCATAGTCAGGCAAAGAGGTGAGTCCATTGTCCTTATACAGAGAGATAAGTCTCTTACCTATAAGCTGGGCATTCAGGTAGTCGTTGTTGTAATAACTTTTGAGAAATTGATTTTTCAGTTTTTTTATATTTGATTTTGTGTCCATATATTCAGCTCCAATCGTCAGTTATACTTCCGTCAAGTCTTGAAAAGGCAGAGTTGATACTGTCGTAGGAAAAACCCCTTGAGGCAAGGTATCTGTACTGTTTTGCCTTTTCCTTTGCATCGGGATGGATATTGTTTTTCAGTCTTTTTTTCAGAAGTGTATATGCCTTTTCGTCCTCGTCAAGTTCTGCACTGTCAAGGGCAGAGATGATTGTATCTTCATTTATACCTTTATGTTTTAGCTCAGAACGTATACGTAAACTTCCTTTGCCTTTAAGATTGAAGTTATCCTTTACATAGGAAGCGGCATACTCGGCATCATTAATATATCCGTATTTTTTAAGCATATCAAGGACTCTTTGACAGATTTCTTCGCTGTAATCCCCTTTGAGTTTATCCATGAGTTCCTTTTCCGTCCTGGGGGAAAAGCCCAAAAGCTTTATTGCTTTGTCACGTGCTTTACCATATATAATTTCATTAAGAATATATTCATATCTTTCACGAGTCAGTTCCTTACCTTCCTCAATATGATAGTATAGTGCATCTACAGCACTTATGCCAAATGCAAATTTTTCATCTATATAAACGGAAACGCGTTTAGGGTCATTTTTTTGCTTTGTAACCGCTGTAATAAGCATATTATCACCTTACTTAAGATTTTTTCTTTTATTTTATCATCTTTTTTAATGATTTTGTAATATAATTTCCCTGAATTTAATGGTATAATAGAAAAGATTTCAACAAAAAACTAATTGAGGGTGCATTTATTATGAGATTTTACCAAAATATAAGATATATTTCAAGTCTGTTGACATTAACGGGCATAATTGCATTGACCTGTTTTACCGTTACTGCCTTGGCAAAAAGTTCAGGTGCTGCTATGATAACAACAACTACCACCGAAACTACTACTGAATCAACTACCGAAACAACTACAGCAGAAATTACAACTGAAGCAACAACTGAGGTATATACCAAAGCCGACGGTAGCTTAATGTCAGAGGATGAGATTAAGGTATACAATATAGTAAAAAATACTCCCAATGTAGGAAATACAGCGGTACAGATGCCAACTGTCAGCGATACATTCAGCGAAACGGATTATTATATTGAAAGTAAGCGTACATTTAATTTTGCAAATGGTGACTTTTACAATATTATGAGATATGAATTTAAGGATGGCTACACAACGCCTCTTACAAAGTCCTTAGGTATACCGGGTTCTACAATAGAAATAAGATATCTTAATGATGACGGTACTTGGTATATGTCTACAAATCCGGTAAATACAGGGAAAAAGACCATGTTTATTGATACTGACAAATGCTCTATTATAATCAGTGTTCCGGCTGTATACAGAGATAGTTATGTAAACAATACCCTGGAGGTAATGAAGGATCTTGAAAGTCCTGTTACTATTACCAAAACAGATACCGGCTACAATTTAAGCTTTACTTTCCCTGCTGCAGAGGATACCATAGGTGAAATATGGTATTTATATTCTTCAGGTAAGCTTGCCGACTGGAACAATATTAATCATTTTAATGTACTTGCTCAGGATCTTTGTGACTCTCATAGGATATCATTTGATGGTTATTATTACCCTGTTCCTTACAACTATAAGCCATACAGCGACACTATGCTTTACAGACAACCTTCTGATTATGTAGGCGCTCTCTTTGTCAGGTATGGTGATTTTCCTGCTGCAAATGAGCTGGGATATGTGCTCACATATACTTGTATGTTAAACCAGAATATAAAGGGATTCTGGGCAACAGGACCCGAGTCTGAGTGGCTTGTTACGGATTTCAATATAGGTGCGGGTTTTTATGATACAAGGTTTAATACGGACTTTGCCTGCAATTTGCTGGATGCCTATAAAAGATATGGAAATACAGATTTTCTGAGTGCAACCGTGAAGTATGCAGAGTATTTTAAGACCCATGCCAGGGATCACAGCTATTCAACATCTGGAGGCGGTATTCTGGTGGAGGACTATGGCTCATATTCCGGAAATCATAACCGAACCCATGTTTCCCTTAATCATCAGCTGGCAGAAATGAATTTCCTCTATCAGCTTTATGACATTACAAGGGAGCAAAGTTATCTGGATCTTGCAGATAAAATGCTTAAGGGTATTGAAGATACTCAGAATCAGTGGGTGCTGGCTGATAATAATCTTAATTATGCTTTATATTATACCGGCACATACAACACTATGAAAGACTATCCATACCTGACCTATAACGATCTTTATACAACAAAAAAACTTCTGTCCACCTATTTTAACAAAACAAATGCCGCTATTGATTATCTGATGGCATGTAAATTGGAGTGGATGGAGGCAAATAATGTAACCGGATATTATGGTGAGTGAAAAATGGGGCTGCCTGAAGGGCAGTCCTTTTTTTGTGGTCTTATATATGTTTTATTGATATAAATATTATTATAGTTATCAATGAGGCTGTTTTTAAACCAAAATTTGTAACAGTTTTATAAAAAAACTAATATAAATATTAAGTTTATATTGATTTTTTATAAAAAATTGGGTATAATAAAGTGAGCTATGAATGATAAGTTTTATAGTTGTGCATATAGACCGTGACGAAGTGCTCGGGGCAACGGAATGTCGGTGTGTGTGTTGGAACTTTAAAGGTTATGAATTTCATAGGAACAATCGGTAAGTACCGAAATACAAAAAGGAGGAATTCATTAATGAAAAAACGTAGAATAGTTGCTTTTGCACTTGCTACAACTATGCTTTTTTCAAGCTTTTCAACAACGGCTTTTGCTGAAGAAACTGTTTCACCGGCAGCTGTTGAGAGCGTGCCAGCGGAAGCTGTTGCTGACGAAACCGTTTCAGATGCAGCAGTAGAAGCCTATGCGGCAGATGCGACTCTCAGAGGCGGTCTTGAAACTAATGTTGCTGAAGACGGCGAATGGAAGGCTACTGTTTACGGCGATGCCGGCGGACAGCCTAAGCTTGATGGTACCGAATGGAAAAATGATACCAATCCTGATGGCGATTACTATATGATGCCTTACTATTCCGTAATCGAAAATGATGACGAAACAGTAGATATGCGTATGGGTATCCTTCAGAATGACGATTCCGTAGGTACAGGTGAATCTGTAGGTAAGATCGCTTCAAGTTCAGACGGTGTTACTATGTACTATAAGGAGCTTACTGCAGAGGATGATTTCGTTCTTACTGCAACAGCTACTATTAATCAGGTAGATAACACCAACAATCAGGTTGCTTTTGGTCTTATGGTCAGGGATGACCTTGAACCTATGGTAAATAATGGTACAAGAACAAAGGGTAATGCAATCTCTGTAGGCCCTCTGCGTATGAACGCAGCAGGTAGTGAGAATGACCCAATGGTAAAGGCATTCTACAGACAGGATACAAAGCTTATAACAGGTAGCACTGATCCTTCCCTTATTGAGGAAACACAGGTAGCTCCTGCCCCTGGCGATTCCATTGATCTTAAGATTGAAAAGAATGGTGACCTTTTCATCCTTACTTATGGTGATCAGGCTCCTGTATATGCATACAATAAGGTTACTATGACTGATGATATGTATGCAGGTCTTTTTGTTTCAAGAGCGGCAAATATTAGCTTCTCAAATATTTCCTTTGAGAAGGTTGAAAGAAACTATACTTCCATTAAAGTAACTCAGGTTCCTGACAAGACTTTGTATATTTCAGGTTCTGACACAGCTCTTGATACCACAGGTCTTGTTGTTGAGGGTACCCTTCCTGACGGTTCTTCAGTTGTACTTGACGAAAGCGAGTACGCTGTAGCAGGCTTCTTTGAAGTCAAGGACTCAGTAGGCACATACCCAATGACAGTAGTGTGCGGTGACTGCACAGCTACCTTTGATATTTCACTTGAACCACTTAAGATAAGCAGCATAAATGTAGATTATCCTACAGCCAAGTCTGTTTTCTATGTTGGTTCCAAGTTCAGTACAGTAGGTCTTCAGGTATCTGTTGTTTATAACGACGGTACAAGCGAGACTCTTGATGAAGATATGTACATCTTAAAGATAGATGGTACTGTTGTTGATGACAGCCTCTACTTTACTGATGATATGGTTGGTAAAAAGACTTGTACAGTAGAGTATACCGATCAGGATCCTACAGTAGATCCTAACGGTAAGAGTGACTCATTTGAGATCACAGTTGAGCCTGCTGAAATCGATGGTCTTTACATAGCTTCTCTTCCTGCCAAGACAACATATTACTTAGGTGATGAGCTTGACACAGCAGGTCTTGTTGTAAGAGCTGCTTATAACCTTGGTGGAACAACTAAGTATCAGGCACTTCTTGACAGCGAGTATACTGTAAGCGGTTTTGACAGTAGTGCTCCTGCTGCAAGCCAGACACTTACTGTATCTCTTAACAGAGATCCATCCATAACAGTTACATTTAATATAGTTGTTAAGGAAAGAATTCCTGTTACTACAGAAATTACTACTTATCCAAGAACCACTTTCCATGTAGGTGAAGCCTATGATGCAAAGGGTATGGTTCTCTCAACTGTATACGATAATGAAGACGTTGAGGAAATGGATAACAATGTATACTATTACTTTGATGGCAGCAAGTACTATACTGCTGACGGAGATGTAACAGAGGCTGAGGCTAAGGCAGCTGATTACTATATTGATCTTTCAAACTACAATAACACTGTTGTAGGTACTACAGAGGTTACTATAGTTTACAAAAACTTCCAGTCTACTACATTACAGGTTACTATTGAAGAGCCTGTTGATTACATCTGGAAGCCAATGATCTTTGGTGCTTCTTCATTAGGTGTTCAGGAAACAGATGATCCATCTGAAATCTATGTAACCAAGGCAGACGGTCAGGAGATCCTTGTTGATGGATCAAACTATGATGATGCTGTTGGTTATATGGAAAACGGCAAACTTACTAATGTTAAGTCCGTAAGACTTAACTCCTGGGATGGTGCCGGTAAGATTTCCGGTGACCAGGATGGTATTGCTTACTACTATACTAAGGTAGATTCTGACAGCAACTTTACACTTAGTGCAGATGTTTATGTAAACAGATACACTCTTGATCCTGATGATCCTGATGATTATGCAGAAATTCAGAAGACCAAGACTGAGGCTGAGGCACTTCTTGGACGTACTGTAAGTGACAACGAGGCTATTGATATGGCTCGTGACGGACAGGAGTCCTTTGGTCTTGAAGCAAGAGATGCCATTCCTTTCCTTGCTCAGGATGGTTTAGGTGATGATAACCTTATTACAGTTGATACAAATAAGGCACAGGTAGATGCAAATGGTGAGCCTATTAACATCTATGAGGCTTATGTAAAGGGTATGAGCGCAGTTGACTACAGAGGCAATACAAGACAGGTTAACAGATCTAACGTTGGTTCTGTATTCGCTTCCAACATAGTTCTTGCAGGTGGTTACAGCGGTGCTACTTACTCTAAGGATATTACATCTACAAGCTACTATAAGAATACTCACCTTAACAGAATTAACCTTTTTGTAAGAAAGGCTGTTGGTGATTATGCTCTCAGTGGTGGTACACGTGTGGGTCCATATGATAGCACTGATCAGCCACCTCTTAAGGGAGATATGTATAATATTACCCTTCAGAAGATTAACTATGGTTATAAGATTACAACTTATAACTATCAGACAGGTGAAACAAGGAGCAATTACTCCTTCAATACAACCGATGGTCTTGATGAGCTCCTGACTATTCAGGAGGATCGTGATTATGTATGGGTAGGTTTCTATGCTTGTCGTAATGCAGATATTGATGTTTCAAATATCGAGCTCTACGAGACAGATCCTGAAACAGACCCTGTAATCAGTAACCTTACTGAGGAGACTTACTCACCAAATGTTACTGTTGAATCCAGCCTCTACACAAGTACAACTGACTACACACTTGTACTTAAGGCTAACAACTACTCAGGTGGACTTGTAACCATTACTCAGAATGGTACAGAGGTTTACACAGATATGCCTATTACCAGAAAGGCAACAAGCTATCCTGTAACCCTTGATCCATCTTCTACTACTGAATTTACAGTTGTTTATACTCCAAGTAGAGTTGACGATTGTGTATCTTATGATCCTGTTGTATTAAGATTTAATATTGTTTGTAAGGATCTTGCTTCAGATCTTGAGGATATTTATGTAAGTCCTACAGGTTCTGTTGCTACCGGTGACGGTTCAAGAGAGAACCCTATTGATCTTGAAAGTGCAATCGGTCTTAGCTTACCTGGTCAGAGAATAGTTATGCTTGACGGTACATACACAGTTAAGGATAAGATTACTATTCCTTTAACTAACACAGGTACTCCTATTGCAAGAAAGTATCTTGTAGCTGATGAGGGCGCTAACCCTGTTATCGACCTTCAGAATAAGACAGGTGGTTTCTCAATTTCCGGTTATTACTGGACATTTGAAGGCTTTACTGTAAAGAATGCTGCAGGTAATACAAAGGCATTTGAGGTCGGTGGACAGCATATTATCGTTGACAAGTGTACATTCCATGACAATGGTGATTCAGGTCTTCAGATAAGCCGTACAGATAGTAGCGATGATATCAATGATTGGCCAGCATACAACCTTGTTAAGAATTGCGAGTCTTATAACAACAATGACCCATCCAAGAACAATGCCGATGGTTTTGCTGCAAAGCTTACTTCAGGTTATGGTAACATCTTCTACAGATGTATAAGTCACCATAATGTTGATGATGGTTGGGATCTGTACACTAAGCTTGCTTCAGGTGTTATCGGTCCTGTAACCCTTGAGGAATGTGTTGCTTACAAGCAGGGTTATGAGCTTCAGCCAGACGGAACTGATAAGGTTTGGTCAGATCCTGACGGATGTAACGGCTTCAAGACCGGTGGTGAGAACATATCTGTAATGCACTATATTAAGGATAGTATTACATTTGAGAATATAGGTAATGGTATTGATGCTAACTTCAATCCATGGCTTAAGGTAAGAAATGTAATTTCTTATGCAAATGAAACACGTAATATTGCCCTTTACTCAGATATGCCAAGTAATTATTCATATGACATTGAGGGTCTTGTATCTTATAAGGGTACTCAGGCAGATAGAATCGGTACTGTAAGTTATGATGAGAATGTATCTTATGAGAATACAGCTGATACTCCTCTCCTTAACAGTACTAACTACTTTATCTATGGTTTCAATGATACAGGTTCAGCAGATCCAAGCTATGGATTCGACAATGAGGCTGTATTTAACGAAAACTATGGTTTTGATAACTACACTGATAATGGTTCTAAGCTTACCTATTCGACACTTAAGTCACTTGCTAATGGTACTTATGACCTTAACTCTTACAATAGTGACCTTGAAAAGATAGACGATAGCTTCTTCAAGAGTGTTGACAGCAGTGATGTACTTAATGAATACGGACGTTACAGCAGAGATGAAAACGGAGATTTCATTTTCGGTGATTTCCTTGCTCGTACTACTCCATATGTTCATGATCCAGCTGATGAAATTGATTACAGTAATGTAGAAACAACTGAAACAACAACTGAAGAGGCAACAGAAACAACAACTGATGCTGTAACTGAAACAACCACAAAGGCTTCAAGTAGCTCTGGTGGTTCTTCAAGCAGTTCCGGTGGTAGTGGTGGATCATCACACAAGGCTTCCGGTACAGCAGTTGAAACAACTACTGTTGCTACTACAGAGGATGTAACTGAGGCTACCACAGAGGCTAAGTACTTTGTAACTCCTAGTGGAGTAGTTATTACTCCTCCTGCTGAGGGTGTTTACAATGTGAACTTTACTGATATTGCAAGCCGTGCATGGGCAGTTGATTCTATCAACAAGCTTGCTTCTGCAGGTATTGTAAATGGTGTAAGTGCTACATCCTTTGCTCCTGATGCATACAGTAAGAGAGCTGACTTCATTGTAATGCTTGTTAAGACTCTTGGTCTTACAGGTTCTACAGATGATAACTTTGATGATGTAGCAGCAGGTAGCTATTATGCAGATGCAATTGCTATAGCTAAGGCAGCAGGTATTGCTACAGGTTATGGCGATGGTAACTTCGGTCCTGAGAACACTATTACAAGACAGGATATGATGGTACTTGTAGCTAATGCTCTTGAATTTGCTGGTATCGAGCTTAATACAGATACATCTGTACTTGACAGCTTTGCTGATGCAAATCAGATTGCAGAGTATGCTAAGCCTTATGTAGCAGCTCTTGTAAACCTTGGTCTTGCTTCCGGTACTGACAATGGTATTGAGCCTACAGCTCTTATTACAAGGGCACAGATGAGCGTTCTTATTGCTAATGTTTATGACCTTGTTTTAGACGCAGCAGACGCTTACATGGCAGCTCAGGAAACAGTAGCTGAGGAAACTACCGAAGCTACTACTGAGACTGAAGAAGATACAACTGTATCCGATGAGGAAACAACTGAGGAAGTAACTGATGAGGCTTCTACAGATGAAACAACTGAAGAAACTACAGAGGCTACAACTGAAGTTACAACAGAAGCTGAATAATTAAGCTTTATGGCTCCGCCCTTTATGGGCGGAGCTTTTTTGCTATTAATAAACCATTTAAATTGATTAACATTAATCTATATTTACAGAGTGTATACTTTAAGAATAAGTATACACTCTGTTTTTTATTAAAAAATAAAATTTATAAATTTAAGATAATATTAATATGATTATAGAATATACAAACTAAAATAATAAATTTTAAAATTTATAAACTAGAGTAATATAAATATAATATTAGTATTAAATTATTGATAATTATGATAATATACAGAGAATTTAATATAGGCTTGATATAATAAGATAAAAGAGAATATAAAAAACGATAAAATGCATGAGACGATAAGCAGCTATATTAACTATTCAATACCGAATGACAGCAGGTTTAGCAGAGTACATAAGATAAATTGTTTTAAGTTTTAAAATTTTTCGCTGTCTGCGTCTATAGAGCAGGATAAGATATATAAAGATAGATTATATTCTTTTAATATAAGGAGTATAAGCAGTGAGTTAGTAATGCATATAGCTCATTCTTTGAAAAATAAGTGTGATAGCTTTGCTGTTGAAGGAATTTCCTGTAACAGGTACAGGTTCAATGTAATTGATAAACTTATCAGACTGACACCTGTTGTAATTACTTTGCAAAACGGTAAGTATCTGACATCAGATGATAGTGATAAAATAAATCTTATAACAAAATGGATTGATGAACTGATACAGTTAAAGAAAAACAAGAGTTGTATTTTAATAGCGTAGTTGAAGTAATAGTAAAATAACAATAACTAAAGGAGCAAGGATTTATTTTAATGCAACAAAATATTCACCATCATTTGTGAAAATAAGTTTTGCAGGCATATTGTAATTACTGTTGAATATATTAGTACAAAGGAGGTTTTTGAATTGAAAAATATAGTAAAAATTATTACAGTAAAAAACACGATTATTTTTCTGTTGATATTCTCATTGTTGTGTTGTGCCTTTGCTGTAAGACCATATATCGTCGAGCTGATAGCACCGGAAGCCCTTGAAACAGCTGCTGCAACAAAAAAATTGCCCATCTATTGTGTGGATACAGGAGTCCAAAAGAAGATAGCTATCAGCTTTGATGCCGCATGGGGAGCGGATGATACTGATGAATTACTTACCATACTAAAAAACAATGATGTAAAGGCAACCTTTTTTCTTTGTGGATATTGGGTTGACAAATATCCTGATGAAGTAAAAAAAATACATAATGAAGGTCATGACATAGGCAATCATAGCAATACACATCCACATAGTTCTCAGCTTTCACTGGAAAAAAACAAGGAGAATATTATGGAAGCTCATAACAAGGTGAAGGACCTTCTGGGGATAGATATGAATTTGTATCGTCCACCATTCGGCGAGTATAATGATACGGTGCTTAACGCTGCTGAGGCTTGTGGATATTATCCTATACAATGGGATGTTGATAGCCTTGACTGGAAGGAATATGGCGTTCAGGATGAGATTGACAGGGTTCTTAACCACAAAAATCTGGGAAATGGCTCAATTATTTTGTTTCACAATGATGCCAAGTATACACCGGATGCCTTAGACAGCATAATCAAAGGACTCAAGGAAAAGGGATATGAGATTGTACCTGTAAGTGAGTTGATTTATAAAGATAATTATTATATGAATCATGAAGGCAGACAGATATATAACAGTGGTGAAACAACTACTATAGCACAGACAAATTAAAAAAACCCGAGACCTTTATAGCCTTAAAAGATGTTGTGGGCTATCTGGGTTTCGGGCTTTAATTATGTAAAATTCAGTTGTATCAGTCAATAATGCCCCTTATTTCGCTAAGGTTATTAATATTCTGCTCTGTCATAAATTTTTCTATGCCATCAATTACATCCACTGTAGCAGTTGGATTAAAGAAGTTAGCTGTACCTATGGCAATACCTGTAGCACCTGCCATAATAAATTCAATGGCATCCTCCCAGGTGGATATGCCACCAAGACCTATTACAGGCACATGAACACACTTACATACCTGATATACCATCCTCAGGGCAACTGGTTTAACAGCAGGACCACTCATACCGCCTATCTTTCTGCTGAGTACAGGCTGCCTTCTGTAAATATCTATTTTCATACCTGTCAGGGTATTTATCAGGCTGAGGGCATCAGCTCCTCCGGCAACTGCTGCCTTTGCGGTTTCGGTAATATCGGTTACATTAGGACTAAGCTTGACTATAAGGGGCTTATCAGCCTCCTTTTTAACGGAGGATACTACTTTTTCAATCATGCCACAGTCCGTACCGAAAGCCATACCTCCCTCTGATACATTTGGACAAGATATATTCAACTCAAGCATATCAACGTCTTCTCCACGGAGACGTTTTACTACATTTACATATTCCTCAATAGAATGACCGCACACATTTACTATTATAGTAGTATCATACAGTCTTAAAAAAGGAAAATCATCTTTAATAAAGTAATCTACACCGGGATTTTGCAGACCTACACTGTTGAGCATACCGCCATACACCTCTGCAATACGTGGAGCATCATTACCTTTCCAGGGCTTGTCTGCAACGCCCTTTACAACAACTCCACCAAGTCGGTTAAGGTCCACAAATTCACCATATTCCCTGCCGCTTCCGAAAGTACCTGAGGCAGTCATTACCGGGTTTTTAAATTCTACTCCGCATATATTAACCTTAGTATTCATTACCAAACCACCTCTCTGCCTTCAAATACGGGACCGTCCTTACATACTTTTTTATGCTCCCAGTCATCACCCTTTTTAATCTTAACCACACAGCCTACGCAGGCACCAATACCGCATGCCATGCGTTCTTCCATGGATACCTGACATTCAATATCCTTTTCTATGGCATATTCAGTTAAAAATTTAAGCATTATCTTGGGTCCGCAGGAGTATACTACATCTGCACTCAAATTTTCCTGTCTTAAAAGTTCAACGGCATTCCCTTTAAAGCCTGCACTGCCATCATCTGTTGCAGTGTAAACTGTTGCCCCTAAAGCTTTGAATTCATCCACAAGTACAAGAAGATCCTTATTTCTGGCGGCCAGTACAACTGTCACTTTTCCCCCTAGCTGTTTTGCTGTTTCAAGGAGTGGGGGAATGCCTATACCGCCTCCTACAAGTAATGAGGTCTTATTGTGTTTTAAATTATAACCGTTTCCGCATGGACCAAGGAGCTTTATTTCATCTCCGGAAGTGAGCTTGGAAAAAATCTCTGTTCCTTTGCCGACTACCTGATATACCAGACGGAGCTTGTCCTCCATAATTTCACATATACTTATGGGTCTTGCAAGAAGCAGGTCCCTTCTGCCTGTATATACCTCTACAAATTGTCCGGGTACAGCCTGGGATGATATTTTCGGACATTCCAGAACCAGATCATATATATTAGCGGTAATATTTTTTGAGGATACTACCTTTGCCATTTCGACGCTTTTCATTTTATACCTCCCATGTAAATTCCTATAGACTTATTTTAATCTAATTTATGGGAATTTACAAGAGTAAAAGCTATTCTTTATCCTTCCTTTTGCTTTTGTAACCTATCCATACTTCTCTTATGCCCATAAACAGCAAAAACCAGCCAAACATTGTTCTGAGAACACCGTTGTCAAGCCCTAATGCAAGCAGTGAACCTGCCACTGCACCCAGTATGCCAAGGGGAATAATCCCACGGACGGTTTTTTTCTCTATTCTGCCTGCCTTAATATGGGTTATAAGGGCAATGGAGGCTGTGGGAATAAAGTATATAAGGTTTATGCTTTGTACGGTCTTTTGGGGCATATCAAAAAACAGACTTAATACAGGTATCAATACCGTACCGCCACCGATACCCATTCCCCCTATTATTCCAGATAAAAGTCCTGTTATAAATAACCATATCATTCTATCACCATATCATTCTTATTGCACCTGCAAGCATACAAAGTCCGAATACAATATGCAGGTATTTGGAACTGATCTTTCCTAAAAGTTTTGCACCTATAAAGCCTCCTATTATACCTCCGCAAGATACATAAAGCAGGCTTTTGATATCCACATCAAGCTTGCCTATATAAAGTACAGCACTTATTACGGAAAGAGGCAAAATAACGGCTATTGCACTTGCATGAGCCTTTTGTGGTATGGTTTTTAAAAATTTTTCCATACAAGGCACCAGTACCGTTCCCCCTCCTGAACCGAAAAGACCGTTAACAAAGCCTGTAATAACACCTATAAGGGCATATTTAATATTGTTTTTCATAAAATCACCTATGGATAGTATGTACAGAAAACTTTGTTGTATACAAAAAAGGCGGCTGTCAGCCGCCACAGACTATCAATAAGCCTATAAAAGGTTGTTTTTTGAAATTACAATATCTAGACTGCATTTTCAGGCGACTTTAAGCGTCACAGACTTTAATTATGAGCCGAAAGAGAGCAATTCGGGCGGTGAAACAGACTTTTTATCGTAGATAAAAAGCTCTGATCCGCAGGACGGGCTTTGCCCGTTCGAGGGTATAGTGAGAGTTTCTCAAGGGGCTTTAATCCCCTTGAGGAACGGTTCACTACTTTCAATGGTGGGTACGTTAGTACCCCTACTGCAAGAAATGGTTTCATTTCTTGCAAGCGTGTCGACTTTTTCGACACGCTGAGGCGGCTGTCAGCCGCCAAGGGTATTTATTCTGTTGTAGTTGTTATCCTCATGTAAGGGGTGAAGAAGGGCACGTCTGAAGCTTGAAGAAAAATCAATAAGATATATAGTCAGAAGTACCAATGCAACAATACGACCGTAGGAAGGGTAGTAAAAGTTTACGATATGTTCCACAGCCGGCTGGAAAAATGTAAATGTACACATTGACATGATACCCCAGCACAGGGAACTTTCAAGACATATAACTCCATGATAGTTGAATTTTTTATTATTATAATTCCACCAAAAACCTCCGAAAATATGTGTCATTATCTTGGCGGTTATAAATTCAAGTATCGTTGCCATTATCATGCCACACAAAAATAAAGCTCCGTAGTTGCCTGATAATGGATTAAGAAATATATATACAGACAGGGCTCCCAGTCCGTAAATTATACAGAAAGGACCTCTGGTAAAGCCTCGATTGGTTATAGCTCTGTTTTCATAGGTCATTACTATACTCTCAAATACCCAACCTAAAAAGCTGTATACAAAAAAGCAGTTCAAGAGATAGAACAGCTCCATATTCGTTATTGGTTTAAAAGGCATAATACCACCCTTAAATAATTAGTTACGTTAATTTTATTACATTTTATCTAAAAAATCAATATTTTATTGTGTATTTGAACAAGTATAATACAGACAATGGTAGTTTATACCCTCAGGGTTTGTTTAAAGTCCTTAGCTGCTTCACGCTGCTGATCCTTTTTTGCTATATCCTGTCGCTTGTCATATAGTTTTTTACCCTTTGCAACGCCTATATCTACCTTTACAAGACTGCCCTTAAAGTATATTTTAAGTGGTACAAGGGTTAGTCCCTGGGTTGTAATCACACCGATAAGTTTGTTTATCTCATACTTGTGTAAAAGCAGTTTTCTGTCGGCAAGGGGGTCATGATTAAAGATATTGCCGTGATCGTATGGGCTTATGTGCATACCCTTTATAAATGCCTCGCTGTTTTCAATTTTAATGTAACTGTCCTTAAGATTGCAGCGACCTGCTCTGAGGGATTTTATTTCCGTACCCGTAAGAACAATGCCTGCCTGATAGGTTTCCAGAATATAGTAGTCGTGATATGCCTTTTTGTTTTGAGATATAAGTTTTATTGATTCCTTAGCCATTTTGCAATGCTCCTTCCAATTTGTCCAGTATATTGTACGGAACCATAAGTCTGCCGTAACCGCTACCCAGTTCAAGTCCCTTTTTATTCTCACCGTGGAAGTCACTGCCTCCTGAAAGGAGTAATCCGTTGTTATCCGCAAGTTGAATAATGTATCTGGTGTCAGCCCCAGAGTGGGTTGAATAATACGCCTCTATGCCTGTAAGACCACACCCCTTTAAATCGGCAACTATCCTTTCAAGAAAGGACCTGCTTATTTTATAAAGCAGTGGGTGAGCCATTATAGCCAATCCTCCGCAGTTTCTTATCATTTCAATGGATTTCTCACAGCTTGGTAATTTGCGGGGAATATATGCTTTGCAGCCTGTGCCGATATACCTGTCAAAGGCTTCATTTGTTGAGGTTATGTATCCCTTTTTCAACATTAATGCTGCAAAGTGTGCTCTTGTTATAGTGCCTCCCCGGGATATTTCGTTAAGTTCTTCCATATTAAGTTCTATACCAAAGCCTTTAAGCTTATCAATCATTTGCTGATTTCTTTCGCTTCGATTTAACCGCAGTTCCTTAAGCCAGGACAGTAAGGCGGTATCCTCAGGATTAATAAAAAGTCCTACAAGGTGTATTTCAATATCATCATAACAGGAGGATATTTCAATCCCCGGTATTACACGTATATTTTTATCATTACCTGCTTTGATAGCCGCATCTATTCCTGCTGTAGTGTCGTGATCTGTAACGGCAATGGCAGCAAGTCCCTTCTTTGAAGCAAGTTCAATCAACTCGTCGGGGGTATATGTGCCGTCAGAGGCAGTGGTGTGTGTATGCAAGTCAATAGTTTTCATTTAAATCACCTCAAACTATAACATATTTTAAACTTTTAATCAATATATATTAGTAACGATACTTTTCTATCTATAAGGGAGGCGTATTTTGTGAAGGGAAAAAAAATAGTCCTTGCCCCTGTAAGTGGTGCCGTAACTGCCTATGCCATAACATTCATGGTATTTATTGTATACGCCCTTTTGCTTACATATACCGGAATAAGTGAAAAAAACAATACAGCTGTGGTACTTGTTACCATGGCAGTGTCACTTATTGCAGGTGGTGTAAAAAGTGCCATGTCTGCAAGACAAAGGGGGCTGGTATGGGGTGTTGTAACGGGTGTGTTATATGTTGCCGTCATGGTTGCCGCAGGTCTGTTCCTTATCCCTGGTTATACTCTGGGCAGCAAAACACTTGTCTGCCTGCTGCTGGGTATAGGTTCAGGTGGCCTGGGGGGAGTTATCGGTGTTAATCTGTTTTGCAGAAAGTAGTTTCAACCAGCCTATAATACTATATTTAGGATAAAAATACAAGTTGTGTTGTCAAATAAATGTAAATGTGCTAAATAAAACTTGCATATATCCCTCCCCTATGATATAATAATTACGATTTAACAGGAGTTTATCTCAATAAATAATATTGTTTAATAGGAGGATCTTTATTATGAAGCATATCAACACTTTAAACACAAAGTTACTTCAGAACACTGTTGCTAAGGGTGGTTGCGGCGAATGTCAGACATCCTGTCAGTCAGCTTGCAAGACATCCTGCACCGTAGCTAACCAGGCTTGCGAAAACAAGTAATTATTTAGTTGCATAGCTATCCATTAAATTAAGGGGTGCATTGGTACCTCTTAATTTTTTGTGTTTTGAAAGGAGTTATTTACTTATGATACATAAGTACCGTATGAACGGTTTGAATATCGTACTGGATGTTAACAGTGGTGCAGTCCATCTGGTTGACGATGTTGTATATGACATACTTGATTTTTATAAGGAAATACCTGATGAAGATATAGCCTCAAAGCTTGCAGATAAGTATACTGCTGAGGCTGTGGCAGAGGGACTTGAGGAGATCAGGGAGCTTGAGAAGAATAAGATGCTTTACTCCCAGGATATTTTTGCAGAGGTAATACCTAAGGTAGAAAACAGAAATCCCGTTGTAAAGGCACTTTGCCTTCATATAGCCCACGATTGTAACCTGAAGTGCAAGTACTGCTTTGCCGAGGAGGGCGAGTACCATGGCAAGCGCGAACTCATGAGCCTTGAAGTAGGTAAAAAGGCAATAGACTTCCTTATTAAGAACTCCGGTAACCGTAAAAATCTTGAAGTGGATTTCTTCGGTGGTGAACCACTTATGAATTTTGAAGTGGTAAAGGGTATAGTTGAGTATGCAAGGAGTATAGAAAAGGAAGCAGGTAAAAACTTCCGCTTTACTATAACAACAAACGGAATCCTTTTAAATGACGACATTATGGACTATATAAATAAAAATATGCACAATGTTGTCTTAAGTATAGACGGACGCAAGGAGGTAAACGACCGTATGCGTCCACGTGCAGGTGGACAGGGTACATATGACACTATAGTGCCTAAGTTCCAAAAGCTTGCTGACAGCAGAAATCAGACTGATTACTATGTAAGGGGCACCTTTACAAGGTATAATCTTGATTTTGCAAAGGATGTACTTCATCTTGCTGACCTGGGCTTCAAGCAAATTTCAGTTGAACCTGTGGTAACAGACGATAAGGAACCATATGCTATTCGTCAGGAGGATTTACCTGCTATCTTTGACGAGTATGAAAATCTTGCAATGAAAATATTGGAAAGACGTAAAAACGGACAGTGGTTTAACTTTTTCCATTTTATGATAGACCTTACAGGAGGACCCTGTGTTGTAAAACGTATGGTGGGCTGTGGTTCGGGTACGGAGTACCTTGCAGTTACACCTACAGGGGATCTTTATCCATGTCATCAGTTTGTAGGTATGGAGCAGTTTAAAATGGGTACTGTGGACAGTGGTGTAGTTAAGCCTGAAATAAGGAAAGCCTTTGAAGGCTGCAATGTATATACCAAGCCTAAATGCAGGGAGTGTTGGGCAAGGTTTTACTGTAGCGGCGGATGTGTGGCTAATTCCTACAATACACACGGTGATTTAATTACGCCTTATGAGATAGGTTGTGAAATGCAGCGTAAACGTATAGAATGTGCAATTATGATAAAAGCCTGTGAAAATAATGGTTGAAATTGTACAAAATATAGGTTGATTTATAAAAATTTGTTGACGCTGTACAAATTTAAGAATATAATGTAAGTTATGCTAAATAAATGGGCATATCGAAAATCGGTGTTTATTGCCCAAATACACAAAAGGGAGGAATTATCCAGATGAAGGGTAAAAACGCATTAATACTCTTGCTGATCATTGCAGTAATCTGTATTCTTTGTGCTGTTGCATACTTTGGCATCGGTCATAAGCCGGCTGCAACTGACGAAGCCACTGATGGCCTGGCACAGCAGATAGAGGTTGTTACCAATGAAAATGGCGAGGTCGTTACAAACGAGGCAGGAGAATTGGAAACTCGTATTGTTGATGTGGAAACCACAACTTCCGACGAAACTACTACCACCGCAGAAAGTGCTGACAGCAGCACCGGATTAAAAACACATGACGGCTACGGAAGTGTATTTAACATCAAGCAGGGTCTTGACCTTAAGGGTGGTGTATACATAGTATACCAGGCTGAAAAGGAAAATCCTACGGATGATGAAATGGCCGCTGCCATATCAATGATACAAAAGCGTCTTGATATGAATAACTGGACAGAGGCTGAATGTTCAAGAGAAGGCGTTGACAAAATCCGTGTTGAAATACCAGGTGTAGAGGATGCAGAAAGTGCTGTTAATGAAATAGGTGCAACTGCAAAGCTCACATTCCAGGATGAGGATGGCAATGTACTTGTTGATGGTGCAAATGTAACTAATGCGACTAAGCAGACAGATGGTTCACAGATAGTGGTTGCACTTGAGTTTGATTCAACAGGCAGACAGGCATTTGCAGATGCCACATCCAATAACATAGGTAAGGTGCTCTATATTATGATGGACGATACCATTATTTCTGCACCTACCGTTAATACAGCAATTACAAACGGTCAGGCTATGATCACAGGTAACTTTACCAATGAGGAAGCAGGGGAGCTTGCTGACATGATCCGTGCAGGTTCACTTCCTTTCAATCTTTCTGTTGCCGAGTTTAATAATGTAGGTGCAAGACTGGGAGCTGATTCTCTTTCAACTACACTTTTTGCAGGAGCTATAGGTGTTGCCGCTGTATTTATATTTATGCTCCTTGTTTACAGGGTTGCAGGTTTTGCAGCTGATCTTGCACTTATTATATACACTGCCATTGACCTTATTATAATGAGTCTTTTCGGTGTAACTCTTACTCTGCCAGGTATTGCAGGTGTTGTACTTTCTATTGGTATGGCAGTTGATGCAAACGTACTTATCTTTGAGAGGGTAAGAGAGGAGCTTGGTGAAGGCAAGTCTATTAAAAACGCTTTCCATAACGGTTTCTCAAGGGCTATGCCTGCTATTATAGACAGTAACGTAACTACCATTATTGCCAGTGCCGTGCTTCTCTGGTATGGTTCAGGTTCAGTTAAGGGATTTGCACAGACCCTTATCATCGGTGTTATTCTGTCTATGTTTACCGCTATCTTTGTAACTAGATTGATTGTTGAGGCACTTATAGGCGTAGGTATCAAAAATCCTAAGCTCTACGGTGCAAAGTAAGGAGGGCGGAATAATGTTTATTGATGTAGTTAAAAACAGATATATTTATATAGCCATAAGTGTTATTGTTATACTTATTGGTATATGTTTTATGGTATTTAATTCAATAACAGGAAAAGGTGCTTTTAATTACGATGTACAGTTTATAGGCGGTACCTCCATTGAGGCAGACCTTGGACAAACATTTGATAATGACGAGATTACCCAGATAGTTATTGACTCAACAGGTGACCAGGCACCACAGGTGCAGAAGATCGGTGATGGTACATCTGTAGCTATCAAGACACAGAAGCTTGAGGATGATACAAGAACAGCTCTCAGTGACGCCCTTGTGGAAAAGTACGGTATTACTGAAGACAGTATAAGCGTACAGGAGGTAAGTGCTACATTAAGTAAGGAAATGCAGAAAAATGCACTGATTTCCGTTGTGCTTGCCTGTGTTGCAATGCTTATTTATGTAAGTATAAGGTTCAGGGAGTTTAAGACAGGTGCCAGCTGTATAATTGCCCTTATAAGTGACTCACTTGTAGTTATTTGCACATATGCGGTTTTCAGAGTACCTATGGACAGTGCATTTATAGCTGCTGTATTAACTGTTTTAGGATATTCCATCAACTCATCGGTAGTTATATTTGACCGTATCCGTGAAAATAAGAAAACTCTTGGCAGGACAAACTACAGGGACCTTGTAAATCATAGTGTTAATCAGACTTTCAGAAGATCTATATTTACATCAGCAACCGTTTTCTTTACAGTTATCTGCCTTTACATCTTCGGTGTTCAGTCAGTTAAAGAGTTTGCACTTCCTATTGCTGTAGGTGTTGTGGCTGGTGCTTACTCATCTGTATTTATTTCTGCAAACTGCTGGTACATACTTTGTACTGCCAGTAAAAAGAAATGATTTTACAAGGCTGTCGATTTTTCGGCAGCCTTTTTTTTGGAGGTAATTATGGCTAAATGGCTGATAAAAAGAAACAGGGCAAAACCCGGTTCGGTTGAGCAGATATGTAAGCTCTTTAACGTAACACCCCTTGCGGCAACGGTAATGCTTAACAGAGGACTTGGCAGTGTAGCTCAGGTAGAGTATTACAAAAATGCTTCTATAGACAAGCTCCATGTAATTTCGGAAATACCTGAGGTTAAAAGGGCCTTTTCTCTGATAAAGACTGCCATAGAAAACTCAGTTCCTATTATGATCTATGGAGATTATGATGTTGACGGAGTTACATCTACAGTTATTTTGTGTAAGGGATTAAGGGCCTTGGGTGCAAGGGCTGATTATTTTATTCCTGACAGGCATACAGACGGATATGGGCTTAATTCTGCTGCTATTGAAAATATTGCAAAAAAGGGCTGCGGACTTCTTATTACATGTGATAATGGCATTGCGGCAAAGACGGAAATAGACCATGCCCGTAAGCTGGGTATGCAGACTGTTATTCTGGATCATCATGAGCCTGCATTTGAATATGATAAGGATAATAACAAACGTTATATCATACCTGATGCTGATACAGTAGTGGATATGAAACTTGAAAATATAGACTATCCTTTCAGAAACCTTTGTGCAGGAGGACTTTGCTTTAAATTTGTAATGGAGCTCTTTGCATATATGAACAGGGATTTCTTTTTGAAGGATGAGCTGGCTGTATTTGCTGCATTGGCTACGGTATGTGATGTGGTAGAGCTTAAGGACGAAAACAGAGTTATTGTCCGTTATGGTCTTGAAACTATAAATAAAACCATAGAAAACAGGGGCTTGAGAAAACTTGTTGAAGTAAATAACCTGATGGAAAAAAGGTTGACTGAGTATACCTTTGGCTTTGTTATCGGTCCCTGTATCAATGCAGGGGGCAGGCTTGAGGTGGCTGCCCTTTCGGCGGAGCTGTTTATGTCTGAGGATGAAAACAGGATTAATGAGCTGGCAAACAGGCTTCTGGAGCTTAATTCCATACGTAAGGAAATGACAAAAAAAAGTTATGAAAGTCTTGTTGGGATAGCTGATGAAATGAGTGACAGAGTCCTTGTATTATATGATAACAGCGTTGACGAAAGTATAGCAGGTATAGTTGCAGGCAGGCTTAAGGAACGGTATAATAAGCCGGTAATAGTGCTTACAGATGGTGAAAAGGGAGCAAAGGGTTCAGGCAGATCCATAGAATGCTATGATATGTTTGAGGAGCTTTCGGCATTCAGGGATATTTTTACAAAGTTTGGCGGACACAGGATGGCAGCGGGTATGTCTTTACCTGTGGAAAATATTCCCGTCTTGAGACAATCATTAAATGACAGCTGTACTCTTACTGAGGATGATATGGAAAAACGTATTATAGCCGATAAGGTAATTGAACTGGAGGAGGCTGATCTTACTGCTGCAAGGGATATGGAAATGTTCAAACCCTATGGAACGGGAAATCCGGAGCCTGTTGTTGCAGTGTGCGGACTTAGGATAAGTAATCTCCGTTTTGTCGGAAAAGAAAAAAACATAGCCTTTTTTTCACTTATAGGTAACAGAGGAAAGATGGTGTCAGCCACATGGTTTGACGGTCTTGATATGATAGAGCTTATTAACGGATATTATGGCAAAGAAGCAATAGATAATAACAGAAATGTACACGAAAGCCTTAATGAACTAAAAGTTGATATAATGGCAAATCTCAGGCTGGATGACTATGAGGGTAATCTTCGGGCTAAGTTTTATATAAAGGATATGAAAATATCCCCTAAAAGATAAAAAGTTAGGTACCTTGACATAAATATATGGCGTTGCTATAATATTTATATTAAGGTACCTAACTTTTTTGGAGGAACTATTATGAATAATGAACTTCTGAGCATTATGGAAAAATGTGGACACTTTCTCTATCACCGCAGGGGAGGAAAAAGGGGTCAGATACGGATATTAAATTTGTTGGACAAAAGCAATGGAGTAACCCAGAAGGAGCTTTTGCAAAATATTCCCCTTAAGTCAGGATCAATGAGTGAAATGGTAAGTAAGCTGGAAGCACAGGGATTTATTTTAAAGGAAAGGGATAAGGAAGACAGACGAAAGATAAATATTATCCTTACACCAAAGGGAAAATCTTTTCTTGACAGACAGCTTGCCATTAACAGGGAACAGGAAAAGGATCTTTTTACATCCCTTACCCCGGAGGAACAGCAGCTTTTGATACAACTGCTTAATAAGCTTTTTGACGACTGGAAAAGTAAGTTTGACAGTGACCTTTTTAATCATAGAAAGGAGGAGGGTAATGTTTAAATTAATGAAAAAATACTGGATATTTGCTCTCCTTGCTCCTGTTTTTATGTTCGGAGAGGTTGCAATGGACCTTATTCAGCCACAGATGATGCGTATAATAGTGGACGATGGTGTCCTTGGAGTAAATAATAATAATGTGGGAAATATCGGGCTTATTGCAAGTCTTGGCCTTAAAATGGTTATTGTGGTAATCTTTGGAGGTATTACAGGTGTACTGTCTGGGGTGTTTGCAAATCTTTTCAGCCAGCAGTGGGGTAATGAAATACGTAAGGCGTGCTTTAAAAGAATAATGAGTTTTTCATTTCAGCAGACGGATAAGTTTTCCACAGGTTCCCTTGTAACAAGGGTGACAAACGATGTTACTCAGGTGCAAAACCTTGCCACCCAGATGGTGAGGGGATTTGTACGTACTTCATTGCTTTTTTTCGGCGGTATTTACTGTGTTACCACCCTTGATATGAAGTTTGGTGCAGTACTTGCCTGTTCACTGCCCTTTGTAGTATGTGGTGTTATATTTTTTATTTCTAAGGCTATACCTTATTTTGATGTTCTTCAAAAAAAGCTGGATAGAGTAAACAGTGTTGTACAGGAAAATGTAGCAGGTGCCAGGGTAGTCAAGGCCTATGTTAAGGAAGATTATGAAAGAAAACGCTTTGGAAAGGCAAATAATGATCTGGTAGATACCCAACTCAGGGTGCTGAAACTCTTTGCATATATGACGCCCCTTGCCAATCTTGTGCTTAATATAGTAATGGTGGTAATTATTAAATTGGGGGCTATTGAAGTTGAAGGGGGAGGCACAACTCCCGGCAGTGTTATGGCTGCTATTACATACCTTTCTCAGATTATGCATTCTGTATTAATGCTTGCCATGATATTCCAGACAGTATCAAGGGGTAAGGCGTCTGCAAACAGACTGAATGAAATTCTTATTACAGAACCTGTAATAGAAGATGGTGATTATAATGGAAAGACCGATCTCAAAGGTAAAATAGAGTTTAAAAATGTATCCTTTGCCTATCCTCAGGGAAACGGAGAAGCGGTCCTGAAAAATATCAATCTGACTATAAACCCGGGGGAAACCTTTGGTATTCTAGGAGCTACTGGCTGTGGCAAGTCCAGTCTTGTAAATCTTATTCCGAGGTTTTATGATGCCACTGAGGGAGCCATACTTGTGGATAATATAAATGTAAAGGATTACAAACTTAAAGATTTAAGGGACAAGGTGGCAATAGCCCTTCAGAAAAGTGAACTTTTTAATACAAGCATAAAGAATAATATTATCTGGGGCAGACCTGATGCTACAGATTCGGAAATAGAAAGGGCCTGTGACAATGCCCAGGCAAGTGAATTTATAAAGGCTCGTCCTGAAGGCTATGACTCTGTTGTTGCAGAGGGTGGCATGAGCCTTTCAGGAGGACAAAAACAAAGGTTAGCTATTAGCAGGGCGCTTCTTAAAAACTCGGAGATACTGATTTTCGATGACTCTACCAGTGCGCTTGACCTGAAGACGGAGGCTAAGCTCTATGCCGCCCTTAAGCGGGACTATAAGGGTGTTACCAAGATAATCATTGCACAGCGTATTGCCTCTGTTATGCAGGCGGACAGGATCGCCGTAATGGATAACGGACAAATAGAGGCATGCGATACACATTCCAACCTTCTTAAAACAAGTGAAATATACAGGGATATTTACGATTCACAGTTAAAGGATGGAGGTGAGCTTTATGAGCAGTGACAATAAGCCAAAGGTCAATATGCGTATAACGGGTATGCGAGGTCCCCGTAATTATGGAATGGTGGAAAAACCAAAGGACGGCAAAAAGACCTTGTTACAGCTTCTCAAATACTTTTCCAGGGAATTAAATCAGGTTATACTTCTTGTGTTGGTTGTAATTGTTGTTGTGCTGTGTTCAGTTTTTGCGCCCAGTATGCAAAGTCGGGCTGTAGATACTATTGCAGCAGGGCAGTTTGAGGGGGTCAACAGGGTTCTTATAGGCATGATATGCCTTTATGCCGTTTCCTGTCTGGGTACTCTTTTTCAGAACCTTATAAGTGCTGTCCTGAGCCAACGTATTGTAAAACGTATGAGAGAGGATCTGTTTGAAAAAATAGTGGATCTGCCGATTAAATATATTGACACCCATTCACATGGTGATATTATGAGCCGTATGACAAATGATGTGGAGAATATATCCAACACCGTTTCCCAGTCCCTCAGCTCTCTTGTATCCGGTGTACTTACAATAATTGGTACAGTGGCAATTATGTTCTGGTATTGCTGGCAGCTGGCCTTGCTTTCCTGTTCTACAGTCATCTTTACGGTACTTGTTACCAAATTTCTCTCAAAGATTATGCGTAACTTTTTCTCAAAAAGACAGCTTATTTTAGGCGAGCTTAATGGCATAGTAGAGGAAAAGGTAATGGGATATAAAACAGTTGTTGCCTATAACAGACAGCAGGCAATTATATCCGAGTTTGAAAAAAGTTCCGATGAGCTTACAAAGACCGGTATCATAGCGGAAATTTTCGGCAGCTCCATGGGTCCGGTTATGAATGTAATAAATAATATTGGCTTTGTAATTATTGCAGTATTCGGTGGATATTTTGCCATTAACGGACTTATTACAATCGGTATTGTATCTGCCTTTATTGTATATGCCAAGCAGTTTGGCAGACCTATAAATGAAATTGCACAGGTATATGGACAGATACAGACGGCCATGGCAAGTGCGGAAAGAATATTTGAGGTTATGGGGGAAAACAGTGAGAATAAGGAAGGCACTGTGGATATGGCAAAGGCAAAGGGCGTTATAACCTTTAAGGACGTTAATTTTTCCTATGTTGAGGGCAAACAGGTGCTTTTTGACTTTAACCTGACTGTAAAAGCCGGCTCTAAGGTGGCTCTTGTAGGTGCAACCGGAAGCGGAAAGACTACTGTTGTCAATTTGCTTATGAGGTTCTATGACATAGACAGTGGTGAGATATTAATTGATGG
>CASFCZ010000010.1 GCA_949293325.1 uncultured Eubacteriales bacterium
TACACCATAGCCAAGAAGTACCGCGAAATGATGTACCTCCCTTGGTTCACCTGTTTCAAGCACAATACTGACCTTCATACGGGTACCCATACGTATAAGATGATGATGAAGACCTGCACCTGCAAGGAGAGCAGGGATAGGACACTTATTGCCGTCAACGCCCTTATCAGAAAGTATCAGTATATTATACTTATTGTCAATAGCAATGTTAGCGGCCTCAAAAAGATTTTCCATTGCGCTAGCAAGGCCGCCCTTTTCATTTATATTGTAAAGCATAGGTATGGTAACGGCCTTAAAACCATCCATATCTATAGACTTGATTTTTTCAAGCTCCTCATTTGACAAAATAGGAGAATTACTCTTAATTCTGTGACAGTTCTTCTCAGCAGGCTTTAAGATGTTACGTTCACCGCCAAGATAGGTTATTGTACTGGTTACAACCTGCTCTCTGATAGCATCAATAGGAGGGTTTGTTACCTGTGCAAAAAGCTGCTTGAAATAGTTGTAAAGAAGCTGTGGTTTTTCAGAAAGTACCGCAAGTGGAGTATCAATACCCATAGCACCAATAGGATCTTCTCCATTTTCCACAATATTTTTAAGGGTAGTATCAAGATCTTCCCATGTATAACCAAATGCCTTCTGACGAGTCAGGAGAGGCACCTTACTGTCAAAATCATTTTCCTTATTAACAAAGAGGTTTTCAATTTCAATAAGACGGTTTACCCATATCTCACCGTATGGATGCTGCTGCATGGCAAGTTTTATTTCCTCAACAAGATCCTGCCATTGTGCAGCCTTTTTACCTGTCTTAACCTGATCTATTGATACAAGATTATTTTCAAGCCACTGCTTGTATGGATGCTGAGAAGCTATAGCAGACTTTATTTCCTCATCAGAAATTATCTTACCTGCCTTTGTATCTATAAGAAGCATCTTACCTGGCTCAAGACGATTTTTGGAAACAATATTTTCCGGCTTAATATCAAGCACGCCTACCTCAGAGGAAAGTACTACCATATCATCATTTGTAACATAATAACGTGCAGGACGTAAACCATTACGATCAAGTGTAGCACCTACAAGTATACCATCTGTAAAGCCCACCGCAGCAGGACCGTCCCAAGGTTCTCCGTTAGTTGAATTATATTCATAGAAGGCACGCTTGTTTTCGTCCATGGTTGTATCATTCTCCCATGGCTCTGGAATAGCCATCATTACAGCCTGTGGCAGAGAAAATCCCGCAAGAGTCAGCATATGAAGATAGTTATCAAGCATGGCTGAGTCTGAACCGTCCTCATTGATAACAGGATAAATTTTCTTTATATCATCACCGAACATATCGGTCTCAAATATTTTTTCTCTTGCCTTTGTCCAGTTAACATTACCTCTGATTGTATTGATCTCACCATTATGTATAATAAAGCGGTTAGGATGTGCTCTCTCCCAGCTTGGGAATGTATTGGTTGAGAAACGGCTATGCACAAGTGCAATAGCAGAGCTCATATCAAGGTCCATAAGATCAAGGTAGAACCTTGAAACCTGATCAGGAGTAAGCATACCCTTATATACTATGGTACGGGATGAAAGTGAAGTAAAGTAGAAGTAGCTGTCCTTATCCTCATTGCAATAGCGGATTTCTCTTTCTGCACGTTTAAGGATAATAAAAAGCTTACGTTCAAAGTCAATACCCTGTGCAACCTCATCAGGTCTCTTTATGAATATCTGAACAATGTGAGGCATAGCCTCCCTGGCTGTTTTACCGATACAGTTAGCATAAGTAGGTACCTCTCTGTATCCAAGATACTCCATACCCTCATCTGCTATAATCTTTTCCAGCTTATTAAGGCTGTGAGAACGTGTCTCTGTATCAGGAGAGAGGAAAAGCATACCTACACCGTAGTCGCCCTCTTTAGGAAGTGTGATACCATCATTTGCACAAACCTTTTTCATGAATCCATGGGGAATCTGAATGAGAATACCTGCGCCATCACCTGTATCAGGTTCACTGCCCACGCCGCCCCTGTGAGCCAACTTTTTAAGTATCTCGATTGCATCGATAATAATATCGTGTGACTTTTTGCCCTTGATATTGGCTATAAAACCAATACCGCAGTTGTCATGCTCAAATTTGGGATCATAAAGACCCTGCTTTTGAGGTAATCCGTTTTGCATCGCATTTCATCCTTTCTTAAACATAGTCGATACAGTCCTGCATATACCTGCAAAGCCGTAAAAACGCAAAAAGGTATCCATGGCGCAAAACCACTTTATGATTGTGACACCGGATACCTCTTCGTTAAATTCATTATACTACCCTGTAAAATAAAAATCAAGTACTTTTTTTAAATTTACTTTAAAAAAATACATTTTTTTGATTAAAAACTTTATAATAAATTGTAAAATACTCAAAAAACATTAAAAAACAAACCCTCCGCAATAATTGACACAATAATTATACAGATTTATAATTATATCAGATAAAATTATAAATTGAAGGAGGAGTTTCAATGAATTTATATCACTTTACCCTGTCCACCTCCAGGGAAAATCTTTTTAACATCACCTCCATGGTAAATGACGCCCTCTGTGCCAGCAAGGTCAAAAGCGGAGCAGCAATAATATTTTGTCCCCATACAACAGCAGGCATTACCATTAATGAAAATGCCGATCCGGATGTTGTAACGGATTTTTTGTTTGGGATGAACAAAGCATTTCCCGACAGGAAAGAATTTAGGCATACAGAGGGTAATTCCCACGCACACCTAAAAGCAAGCTGTATCGGAGCAAGCGAAACTGTAATAATCGAAAACGGAAAGTTACTCCTTGGCACTTGGCAGGGTATATATTTCTGCGAGTTTGACGGTCCCCGTACAAGAAACTTTTACGTGAAAATCATAGGGGATTAATATTTTATTTATGCCTGTTTATATAGATAAACAGGTAAAATTAATAGCAAAAAATAATTGACATTATTACCTTATTAGGCTATAATTTTAAAGATATACGATTATACACTATATAATGAAGGGAAGATTATTGATGGCGGAAGAAAAGAAAATTATACTTACCTCTGAAGGTCTTAAAAAACTTGAGGATGAACTTGAAAACCTCAAAGTTGTAAGACGTGCCGAGGTAGCTGTCAAGATTAAAGAAGCAAGAAGTCAGGGTGACCTTTCAGAAAATGCCGAGTACGATGCAGCCAAGGAGGAACAGGCTGAAATCGAGTCCAGAATCGTTACCATCGAGAAAATGCTCCGCAACGTTGAAGTCATTGAGGAAAAGGAGCTTAACAACAATAAAATTAACCTTGGCAATAAGATCAAACTTTATGATGAGGAATTTGAAGAAGACGTTGAGTATACACTTGTAGGTTCTGCCGAGGCAGATCCACAGGCAGGCAGAATATCAAACGAATCACCCCTCGGTATTGCACTTATAGGTCATAGCGTTGGAGATGAAATAGACGTAGAGGCACCTGACGGAATAGTTAAGTACAAGGTGCTTGAGATACAGTAATTTAGGAGAAATAAAAATGGCAGAAAATGAAAATGTAAAGAATCAGCAGCCTGCTGAAGGCAAGGCACTCACTGAGCTGCTGAGGATCAGACGTGAAAAGCTTGCTGATTTGCAGGCTAACGGCATGGATCCTTTTAAAATAGTTAAGGCTGATGTTACACATCACAGCAAGGATATAATTGATAACTTTGAGGAACTTGAAGGCAAGGTTGTATCCATTGCAGGCAGACTTATGAGTAAGCGTGTTATGGGTAAGGCAAGTTTTTGTAACATACTTGACAGAGATGGCAATATTCAGGCCTATGTAACAAGGGATGAACTTGGTGTAGATGAGTATCAGCGTTTTAAAAAGCTTGATATAGGTGATATTGTATTTATCACAGGTGAAGTATTTAAAACAAAGACAGGTGAAACATCTATAAGAGCAAGCAAGGTTGTATTACTTTCAAAGAGCCTGCAGATACTTCCCGAAAAATTTCATGGACTTAACAATCAGGACTTAAGATACCGTCAGAGATATGTGGATCTTATTGTTAATCCTGAGGTAAGAGATACTTTTGTCAAGAGAAGTGCTATTATCAAAGCAATAAGGAATTATCTTGACAGCCGTGAATTCCTTGAAGTTGAAACACCTGTACTTCAGACTATACCTGGTGGTGCAACTGCAAGACCTTTCATTACACACCACAACTCCCTTGATATAGATATGTATATGCGTATCGCTCTTGAGCTTCCCCTTAAGAGACTTATTGTAGGTGGTTTGGAAAGAGTCTATGAAATCGGTCGTGTCTTCAGAAATGAGGGTATGGATACAAAGCATAATCCGGAATTTACACTGATGGAACTTTATCAGGCATATACAGATTACCATGGTATGATGGACATCACAGAAGGACTTATCAAATATGTAGCACAAGAAGTTGTAGGCACACTTAAAATAAATTATCAGGGTGTTGAAATTGATCTTGAAAAGCCTTTTGAACGTATAACCATGCTTGATGCGGTTAAAAAGTATGCCGGAGTTGACTTTGAAAAGGTCGAAACACTTGAACAGGCAAGGGCACTTGCAAAGGAACACCACATTGAATATGAAGAAAGGCATGGTAAGGGTGATATACTTAATCTTTTCTTTGAAACCTATGTTGAAGAAAATCTTATACAGCCTACCTTCCTTATGGATCATCCAGTAGATATATCTCCACTTACAAAGAGGAAGCCGGATAAGCCTGATTACACAGAACGATTTGAGCTTTTCATTGTAGGTCGTGAATTTGCAAATGCTTACAGCGAATTGAATGATCCTATTGATCAAAGAAAGCGTTTTGAACACCAGGAAGAACTCAGAGCTCAGGGTGATGATGAAGCAAATATGATTGATGAGGACTTCCTTACAGCTCTTGAATACGGTATGCCTCCTACAGGTGGTATGGGCATGGGTATAGACAGACTTGTAATGTTTTTCACCAACGCTTCTACTATCAGAGAAGTACTTCTCTTCCCTACAATGAAGCCACTGGATAAATAATTAACCATGAAGTTATAAAAAGAGGTGATATTTCCTGCAGGAAAATATCACCTCTTTATTTTTTACATAATTTTTTCTGCCTTGTTCTTTTTAACTACAGAAGCAATCGTTTCAACTGCAACAAGTATGGAAAGAACAACAAGTATAAAGGAAACAACAGGAATCGCCTGATTACCTTCTTTAAGTACCCAGCCCTGATAAATACTGAGACATAGTGCCCAGTTAGACATAATAAACATAAATATAGCAGGAATTAAGGTAACAAGCCAAACCTTTGATTTTTTTCTTGTACTGTATAGCCATATGGTAACACCTATAAGTGCAAGGGCTGCAAGAAGCTGGTTAGATGCACCAAAGGTATTCCAAAATGTCTGCCATGCATACTGCACCTGACCATTTTCATCTGCCTTGGTCTGGAAAATAAATATAATAGGTAAGCCAACTGTAAGCACCGTACCAATTATCTTACCCTTTAAATCTCTCCATCCCGTAATTTCTTCGATTATGTACCTGCCAAGACGTGTACATACATCAAGTGTATCATATACAAAGGTGGTAAATGCCATAAGACCAAAACTAATACCAAAGGATGCAGGGATACCGATAAGCTCCATAAAGCTGCCAATACCGGAAGCATAAATAAAATTAGGGGCTTTTGTAACCATTTCATCATTTCTGCTTAAAATCATAACACACACGATTGAAACAACTGCAACCATTCCCTCAAGAAGCATTGCACCATATCCTACAGGCTTTGCATCTGTTTCCTTGTATAACTGTTTGCTGGTTGTACCCGATGACACCAATGCATGGAATCCCGAACAGGCTCCACATGCAATTGTAATAAATAAAAACGGGAACAGACTGTTAGTAGGTGTTGGATTATCAGGAAGCTTAAACGCTGGAAATTGCACCTGATAACCACCAAAGACAACACCGATGGCTGCAACAATAAGTGCAATATAAAGGAAGTATCCACCTAAAGCACCTCTTGGCTGAAGCAACAGCCACATAGGCACCATAGCAGCAATAAGGCAATAAGCCAAAATCAGCACGCCCCATACCTTTTGAGCCATTACAGGATCAGACACCGGCAGTTCAACAGGAATATACTTGCCTGCCCAGATTGCAAGTGCCACAAGGGGTATAAAAATGATAACCGCAATGCCTTCCTTAAGTTTTGCAAACCTAATAAGGAGACCCATGATAATAGGAAGAATAAGGTACATGATAGATGAACTTGCTATGGCAGCACCTGCAACTTCTTCTCCATTTTCCAGTGTAACTATTCCCTGAAATGATGTAGCTGTAGTATCTGTAAATGCAACAATAACATAAACTATTGTTATCCAGATAAAAGCCATAAAAAGTCCCCACGCTCTCGGAGAAACATAGTCCTTTACCACTTCGGAAATTGACTTGGCCTTATGTCTCACAGAGGCAACAAGGGTACCCATATCATGGACACCACCTACAAATACAGATCCGATAAGAACCCAGACAAGAGCAGGAACCCAACCGAATAGTATTGCCGCCTGAATGGGTCCTGTAATTGGGCCGGCAGCAGCAATAGCCGAAAAATGCTGTCCTAACAACATTCCCTTTTTTGCCGGTACAAAATCTACGCCATCGTTCATTTCCTGGGAAGGTACAGGATTCTTGTCATCCAGTTCAAATACTGTCTTGGACAGAAACCTTCCATAAGTTAGATATCCGATTCCCAAAAATAAAGCACATCCGACTACTACAAGTAATACCATAATAAAAACCTCCTTTATTTATTCCACCGAAGTATATACATATTTAATTCCTACGCCTGTTCCGCTTTAAATAATGCAGAATTTACCCCTCATGTAAAACCCCGGCTACTTGGTTTTGATTATAACAAATGAAAAAAACCATTACAACGTAAAATATATACAAATTTTGCAAATTGATTTGTGAATTATTTACCCCGCACATACTATTTATCTATTCTGGCAATGAATGAACTGAATATAAAAAGACCTTCGGTTTTAAATTGTATATATTAAAATCGAAGGTCTGCCTTAAAATACAATATGATTTTATATGTTAAAAATATCTTCCTGGGATGAATTCAATTGGTTGACAGTAAAATCCATATCTGCCTTTACTACTTTCAAGGGATAGCCTGTCATTAAATATGTTTTATTTGTGATACATTACATTTTCCCGATAATTGTCATAATGCCATTTTATAAATAGCTAACATATCCTTCTCATAAAGAACCTTTGCAGCACCCTTACTTCCACCGGCTGCTATACTGCACTTATGTGCAAGCTCTATGAGTTGCTCCTCTGTAGGATGTATTCCAAGCTCAGACATATTTGTAGGCATGTTTATCTCACGGAAAAAGTCCTCAAGCTTTTCAATTCCCTTTAAAGCCACTTCTTCCTCAGAAGAATTATCAGGTATATCCATTACCATTACAGCAAAACGATGAAAGCGTGGCAGACAGTCTTTATATACATATCTTGCCCAACTTCCCCATAATGCCGCAAGCCCTGCACCATGGGCAACATCAAACATACCTCCTATTTCATGCTCCAACCCGTGTGTAGCAAAATCATTTCCACCATTTCCACAGCCTGTAAGACCATTATGGGAAAGACTTCCTGCCCACATTACCTCTGCCCTTGCATCATAGTTTTTAGGTTCTTTAACAAGTATTCGTGCATTTTTCATTACTGTACGGATAAGTCCCTCTGCAATGCTATCAGTTATCTCCATATTTCCCTTTGAAGTAAAATATCTCTCAAGGGTATGCATTATAATATCCGTACATCCACAGGCTGTCTGGTAGTCAGGCAAAGTCATTGTAAGTTCGGGATCCATAATGGCAAATACAGGACGACAAAGGTCATTGTTACAACCACGTTTTATACCTCCCTCATCCTTTGTAATAACAGATGAATCACTCATTTCACTGCCTGTAGCAGCAATAGTCAATACTACACCTACCGGCAGACTTGCCTTAGGAGTACGCTTTCTGTCATAAAAATCCCACACGTCACCTTCATTTGCAACACCGTAACCTATTGCTTTGGCAGAGTCTATGGCACTGCCACCGCCTACTGCAAGGATAAGATCCACATTTTCTTTTTTTGCAAATTCTATACCCTTATATACAAGGGATAATCTTGGATTTGGCACCACTCCTCCAAGCTCCACGTAATCAATATTCTCTGCATCTAAAGCAGCCTTGACTCTGTCTAAGAGGCCTGTACGCTTTACACTACCCGTACCATAATGTATCAGCACCTTTTTACTGCCCTGTTTCTTAACCATGGTACCAACTTTACTTATGGTATCCTTTCCAAAAACAACTTTTGTTGGTGTATAATAATAAAAATTATTCATATTGACCATCCTTTATATAGTATTTTTAACTTAATTATATAGTTGATTCAGTTTATTTTCAAGATATTATTAAGCATAAAAAAGGACTTTCTAAATAGAAAGTCCTTTTGAAGGCGACACCCGGATTTGAACCGGGGATCAGGGAGTTGCAGTCCCACGCCTTAGCCGCTTGGCTATGTCGCCACATATAATAAAAATGCTTCTTTATTTAAAAGAAGCCACCTTTTGCCTAAGCAAAAGAATGACCCGTGGGGGAATCGAACCCCCGTTTTAGCCGTGAGAGGGCCACGTCTTAACCGCTTGACCAACGGGCCATTATATAGAAAGATAATCTTTCCGAGCTCCCCGAGTAGGATTCGAACCTACGACCCTCCGGTTAACAGCCGGATGCTCTACCGCTGAGCTATCGAGGATTACAACAAATCAATATTACCATACTTTCAATTATATGTCAAGTATTTTTATTGATTTAAAAAGGTACTTATACCTTCAAAACTGAAAACAAACACTTCCATAACTAACCGTTTCTTACCTTGCGGCGTATATCCTTTTCCTTGGTTAAGCCCTCGATTTATTAGTATTGGTCAGCTGAACACGTTACCGTGCTTACACC
>CASFCZ010000011.1 GCA_949293325.1 uncultured Eubacteriales bacterium
ACTACTCTCAAACACCATGAGATGGTTGACAGAGTCAACCTGGGTTTTACTACCATATGAAATTACACTACTCTCAAACTTTTTGTTAATGTTAACTCAACGTCCACCAGTTTTACTACCATATGAAATTACACTACTCTCAAACACAAATGATGGCTCTTGCATATCTGCAAGGGTTTTACTACCATATGAAATTACACTACTCTCAAACCTCAAATCTCAAATAAACCGAGGGAGAATATTTTCGCCACTACATACGCTGAATTTCATATGGTAGTCTGATTATAACATACCCAGATTAATTTCGCAACAATCCCTATCAATAACAACAGCATTGGCGAAACTTCTTATATTGGTTGGAGCCCTGCTTTCTATCAGCAACAAGTTAAGCTTTTTATAATTAAAATGAGCATAAAGTTTTTCTATTTCATCCTCAGTAAAATAGAAAAACAAATCCACTAATACAAAAAGCTTAACTGCACAAAACTCATTTGCAGCAGATACATAATCCACCAGCCTTTCAAGCAAGTCAGAGCCTTCCTCCTTAAAGCGTACATTCATAAACTTAAAAAGTGTATAAAAATCAGGCTTATAATCAAAATCCAACTGCCAATCCGAAATTTGCTGTAGATTAAGAGCATACTGCTCAATTAAAGAAAAAATGGTTCCTTGTTCCAGAAGTAAATCAGAAGAACTGACTTCAGCTTTAAGATAATCCTGTAACTTGTTTAAAATTTTTCTCTCATTAAGACTAAAATTAAAATAATCAACAATACAGTTTATATTATCTGAAAGCTTCAATGGTGTAAAATTTTCCGACAAAACAAAACCGGAGTCCTCATTATTACAATATAATTCCTTTACAAGTCGTCTGAATACAAGGGGTGACTCAATTACCAGTATATTTCTTGCATTTTCCTCAAATTCAAATGCAAAGTTAAAATCTCTGTGCATAAGTCTCATAAAATTACCAGCCTTTCATCTGTATCCAGTACATTCTGCTTGCGTTCTCCTACTATCATTTCCAATTTGGAAAATTGTTTCTCGGTAACCCAAAGTATATCCACCAGACCTTCCGGGGGTTTATTCAGCTTAACATTATTAATTATTGCATTTAAAACAGTTGTATTTAATGCAAGCTTACAGTAAACGGACTCCTGAAGCATAATAAACCCGTTTTTTATCAGATATTTTCTGAATTTTATATAATTTCTGCGATTTTCCGCAGTTAAAGTAGGTAGATCAAAAAACAGCAATAATCTCATATATCTATAACTCATCTCTGTAAAACCTTATTAAAGACACATCCTGCTCATCAATTGCATTAAAAATACTCTTTGTATATATTTTGATAGCATTACTTACATAATTATTTTTACCGTCGATTATCACCTCACTATTTAACAAATCCAACATATACATTTTTTCATCATGTTCAAACATATCCGGTTCCAACTTATAAACACGTCTGTCTACCAAAATTCTAAAGGGTTCCATAAGGTCAGAGGATAAATTGAACTGGTTGAACATATTATCATGAAACAACCCCAACTGAGTTAAGTAACCATTTGCCACAACTTCCCTGTTAAAAGCACTAAGTATAATACCGTACCCATAATTAAGTGCAGCATTAACGGGATTGTCTGCAGTCCTGGTAAAGGACAGTCCAAACAGAGCATTAAAATATACCTTGGCTGCATGTCCCTCCCGATTGGTTTTATCACCCGGTTCAATATCCGAAAGATAAGTTTCAAGCATAGCATATTCAGATTTATTAATATGCTTTAAAAAGTTCTTTTGATTTCTTATCTTTTCAGATACAATCTCTGTCCAGACCATAGTTTTTACTTCCTGCTTCCATGCAATCTGGCTTCTTATCTTTGCACTGGTGTCATGGCTGCCATAGCAGGATATTAATTCCGAAGATGGATTACGTTTTTCATCGCAAAAAATAACCTTAATCTTTCTTTTGGAAAGTTCACTCAACAATGCAGTTGTAAGAGAAACCGCTGTTGTTTCAATCAAAAGAAGGGAAATTTCACTCAGATGAATTTTTGTTATATCTTCACGCCTTACCACCAGATAATCCAGCTTATAATCAAGCTTTGCACTGCTTGAAATTACCACTACACGCCAACTCATATCTTCAGTAAATCAACGGTATGCTCAAAAAGTCCCGTTGGTGATTGATAGATTAGTTTTACAGAATCTGCCCCTGTTATTTCCTTGTTTTTCTTTATTGATCCGGTGTTTGAAGACAGACCTATGAGAGTTAAGTTGGCATTTAATGGCTTGCATTGGAACAAATGCAGTAATTCACCCAACACAATACACTGTTCTTCAATATTCAGCTCCAAAAACCTTTCCCTTTTGTCAACAAGATTCTTATATGGATTTGCAGGTCTGTACTGATATATACTGTTTGCAAGCTTATCTAAAAACACATCATATAAAATTGTATTTTGTTCTTTTGATAATTTCATATATTCATTTACAGGTAATAATGTCTTCTTGTCGTTGCGGTTTTTATTGGCTTCCAAATATTTAGTTACTTTTTTCAAATACTCTGTGTTTTCTCCATCGATACAAAGCTGAACCGCACCTTGCAGAATGAGTTGTTTTCCCGTGGTTCCTTTTAAATGCATCGGAAATCCGTCTATAACCAGTTTGGCATTCTTTTTAATACGTGGAATTATTATTCTGGGTTCTTTCAATTCAAGCCTTTCCCTGCAATAATCAAGTATAGCCTCCTTGTTTTGAGTAAACTCTTTTACTCTGTACAGAGGCACCGCCTCTATGGTACGCTTAAGCCTGTCCTTTTTATCCTTTGACTCCACCAACATAAAGTATGCAGGGGTAACACTATTATAACCACCATACTTCCACGTAGGCATACCCTTTTTAACAGGCACAAGAATATTTTTGCTGCTGTCTCCCGTTGCTTTAACCATCTGTTGATTAAATAACTCACCTTTATTACAGAGAGCATACCGTGTGTATAAAATATCATTCCTGCCAAGGGTTTTATTAACAAGGGCTTGTGTACCATCATTTCCCCGTTTCCATACAGTTTCCCCCTTGGAAACAACATCAAAATCATACATCCTTTTAAGACTGTATTCTGTACCCGGATTTTTGTTAAGCCAGTTAAGAGGATTGGAAGTAAATTTAGTATAATACACATTTCCAACCACTATATTAAGATAGGCATCCTTTGCATGATGATAATCATTCAGATCCCTGACCTTTACACCGTTTTGTGTATTATCTCGTTTTCTGAATTCCGATACATTACCTGCCTTTACATAAACTATTTCAGTGTCTGAATATATCCTGTCAAGCAGGGTAGCAAGTACCTTAGTGGACTGTGCAGTTTCTACAAGCTGACGATTAATAAATCCTGCCAATTCCTCATTGGTAAGTGGTGTTGTCCTGACTAGTCTGTTATATTTTTTATCAGAAATAAGTCCAGAATTTTTTAGGCTTTTCCAAAATCCTGTCATTTTATTTTGTATTTGTGGATCTATCAGTCCATTACTTTTCCTGGAATTGATTTCTTTTTTAACCAGAACCAGATTATCCAGGGAGTCATCAGCAGTTTTGGACTGAGGGTAAATGTGATCCCTGTCCCATATTGTAGTGTCATTTAGCCTGTTAAGATCAATTCGTTCTCCCGAATACATACATTTTCCCATCTGGGTGAAATACAGATAAAGCTTAATGCTCTTTAAATCGCTGTCATCCTTTGCCTTAAGCTCCTCATAAACTCCATCATCACATTCCTTTTTTATGGAATCATAAAGCTTCATAAGCTTTGTCTTTCTTGATTCGGTCCTTACCTTTTCCTGAGGTCCCCTGGACATTTCAATAAATATTTTTTCCGGCTCCTTGCCCATAACCTTTTTAATTTCCTCCACTACACTTACAGTCTGCCAGACGGTCCTCTTAATAGCGGGGGAAGCCACTACATCCTTAACAAGCTTATCATATGTAATCTCACCATTTATTTCGTAGCCCTGATTTTCTTTCTTAATTTCCTTTGTAAATGTAAACCTTTGGCTTAACAGCTGCATAAGGTTATTTTGGGTATTCCACAACCCACCTATAATTGTAAAACATTCGCCACTTTCACAATCGGCACCCTCCAGTTTATCAAGAAAATATTCCGACAACCGTCCCCATCCGTTAAACTTAAGGCGGAGTATTTCCTTGATCTGTCCATCTGTCAATTTATCGCCACATTCCTTTTTAAGGACCCTGCATAAAAGGTTTTTGTCATCACCGTAAAGAGTAACCCAATTTATTATTTTCTCTGCCAGTTCCTGTACGGAATATTTTTCAATTTCATCACCAAACACCTTGTTTTTAAGCTCAATATAAGAGGTTAATGATGCTTTGAAGTTACCGTCAAAGCCCGATAAATTTTCTTTTTCAAGCTCATATCCTTCATTTGTATTAAGATAATTCAACAGCTTTTTTCCTGTTACCTGCTTTTCTTTTTTAAACAGATTATTGAATATTCTCTGCTTAAGCTCCACAGAAAGTTTTTCGCCATTAATCTTTACATTGTTAAGCTCATTAAGCACCATAAACTTACAATAAAGAAGCGAATACTTAGGTATAACACTTTCCCTCTCAATGTATGTACATTGATTTGTCATACGCTTTATAAACCTTTCGGCTGTTTTTTCAATATCAACTTTTTCATTAAAATTCCATGGCCTTATAGCTCCTTCAGCTTTACGTACCATCCATGCGTTTTCACCATTTGCGGTATTAAGGGGTCCAACATAGTAAGGTATCCTAAATTCAAATAATGCAATAATTTTTTCTTTAACAGTTTTACCACATTCTTCATCAACTTCACCTAAAAAAGGCAGATATTTTTCGGCATTGTCAAGTATTTTTTCAAGTTCCGTTTTATTTACCTGATATGGTATAACCCCGTTATTGTTACTTACCTGCAAAGGCAGAAAAGAGCCTCGTTCCATTTCATCTGTAATATATTGCTTTATTTCTTCATCACACTGCATTGCCTCCTTAAGTAAGCTCCTTATTTTCTTATACAGGTCATCTCTGTTACATCTTTTAACAGTATAGGTCTTTCCGTTTTTCTTGTATCCACCCACATACGCACAATAGTTATTTTCACCGTCAGCTGCAAAAAATCCGGCATATTTTTCAGGTATATAAGTTTTAATAAAATTCTTCAGGAGTTTTAAATCCTCTTTATGCTTATTATAAATATTAACCTTGGCTATACTCAGATATGACGTTCCTTCATAATCTCCATCAGACAGTATATCAGCAAGCACCCCAAAGTTATAAACACTGTGCATTATATCAACTAATTCTGTCTTTTCATATATTTCGCCTTCCAATTTTTCTCTTAACTCCTGATAATCATCATCTGAAAAAGAAATTTCCTTGATTTCATTTTCATTAAAGGATTCATCATTAAAGACAACACTAAGCTTTGCCTTACATCCCGTAATCAGCTTAAAAATTTCTATAGTTTGCTTATCAGACTTTGGAACATTGTACAAATCCTGAAGATTTTTCCACTTTTGTGTTTTACTTAATTTTTTATCTGTAATAATATTTTCAAACTCAGTAATATGGGTACATTCAAGCTCTAAATTAAACTCATCTTTTAAGCAATCCATAAACTCTTTGTATGTATTTTCAAATGAAGTTACATTCCCCATGCTACCACTAAACAAAAAGTGACCTCTGTTTTTCATAAGATGATGTAATGCCAGATAAACAAACCTTACATCAAAGGCTTTGGTTTCTTTTATCAAAGCCGCCCGTAAATGATATATTGTAGGATACTCATTATAAAATTCCCTGTCCGTTAAATCGGCATCGTTAAATAAAGAGTATATTTGATTTTCATGCTTGTCCTCAGCCCAAAGGGCGCTGTCATTAAGCCTCTGAATAAATTTCGGATCAACCTTATCCAGTGCACCTTTAAACATTTCCTGTAACAGTATTATTCTTTGACGCCTTCTTGCATATCTGCGTCTTGTAGTCCTTGATATGCGTCTGTCTTCAGCAGTAACTGCCGATTCAAATAATCGTACCCCCCAAAGGGATTTGCCCTTTCTTCTGATAATATTGTAATTCTTGTCAGTTACTGCCCAACCCAATGAATCAGTACCTGCATCAATTCCTACATAATAAACTCCCAAATCAGCCATAAAAAATTCCTCCTTATATCTTGACATATTTTTATAAATTGTGTATAATATGTATATCTCAGATGTTTTACTACCATATGAGATTACACTACAAGTTCAAATAAAAATTTATTCTAATCCTTTGGGTACATTGTGTACCGATCTTTTAAAACTAAGACAGTTTAAACTGTCTTTTTTTATTGTTAATATTTATAAATATTCTCATATATTTGTTACAGTTTATTAATGTTTATATTTTGATTATATCATACTTACTGTACAATAAACAGAACTTTTTTATATTTTTTGTCATTTTTTATTAGGGATATAAAAACATTAAAAAAAGGGTATTGCATTTCAGCAATACCCTTTTAAAGTAATGACTTTAAGTCTATTTATTATTCGCTAATCTTAGCACCATTAACCTTAATGCTAGGACCCATAGTTGTTGTAAGTACAACACTCTTAAGGTAAGTACCCTTAGCAGCTGATGGCTTAGCCTTGAGAATAGCGCTCATAAGAGTCTGGAAGTTTTCCTGGAGCTTTTCTGCACCGAAAGAAACCTTACCCACTGGAACGTGGATAATATTAGTCTTGTCAAGACGGTACTCAATTTTACCTGCCTTAATTTCCTCAATAGCCTGAGTAACGTTCATAGTAACAGTACCAGCCTTAGGGTTAGGCATAAGACCCTTAGGACCAAGTACACGACCGATACGACCTACAAGACCCATCATATCAGGTGTAGCAACTACAACGTCAAAATCAAACCAGTTTTCACCCTGGATTTTAGCAATCATATCCTCTGCACCAACGTAGTCAGCACCGGCCTTAACAGCCTCGTCAGCCTTTTCGCCCTTAGCGATAACCAGCACACGTACAGTCTTACCTGTACCATGAGGCAGGACAACAGCACCTCTTACCTGCTGATCTGCATGACGGCTGTCAACACCGAGGCGGATATGAGCCTCTACTGTTTCATCAAACTTAGCGGAAGCAACCTGTGGAATAAGTGCACAAGCAGCATCCATATCATATAATGTAGCTCTGTCAACGAGCTTAGCCTTTTCGAGATATTTCTTTCCTCTTTTCAAAATAGTTCCTCCTTATGTGGTAATATCGGGAGTCTGTCCCTCCCACTAATATCCCCAAATGCGGTACACAAGAATTTGTATCTGCTTTAACAAATTCCTTACGCAAGGGGCAACAACAATACCTTAGTCCTCAACAACAATACCCATGCTTCTTGCTGTACCGCTGATCATGCTGATAGCAGCGTCAAGGGAAGCAGCTGTAAGATCAGGCATCTTCTGCTCTGCAATCTTAGTGATATCAGCCTTGGAGATGGTAGCCACCTTAGTCTTGTTAGGTGTACCTGAACCTGACTCAATCTTGCAAGCCTTCTTAAGAAGAACAGCAGCAGGAGGAGTCTTAGTCACGAATGTGAAGCTCTTATCCTGGTATACTGTGATAACTACGGGGATTATAAGACCTGCATCCTTAGCAGTCCTTTCATTGAACTCCTTGCAGAAGCCCATGATATTTACACCCTGCTGACCTAATGCAGGACCAACAGGTGGTGCAGGTGTAGCCTTACCTGCAGGAATCTGTAACTTAATGTAACCTTGTACTTTCTTTGCCATTTTAAAAGGCACCTCCTATAATGTGGTAATTAGCGGGATTTTCCCTCCCACGGAGAACTTTGTTCTCCAACAGCGTATCAATTCATGGGCTGAACCTGATTAAAGCCCAGCTCCATAGGGGTTTCACGCCCAAAAATAGATAATTTAACAACGATGGTCTTTTTACCCTCGTTAATTTCCTTAACGATACCTACAGAATCAGCAAATGGTCCGCTTGTAACAAGGACACTGTCTCCAAGCTCCACATCGAGGCTGACCACCTCTTTTGTTTCGATACCCATTGCCTCTACCTCGCTGTCAGTAAGAGCAACCGGTTTTGAACCCGGACCAACAAAGCTGGTAACACCTCTTGTGTTTCTGACAACGTACCATGTATCATCGTTCATTATCATCTTAAGCAGTACATAACCTGGAAATACCTTCCTCTGTACTACCTTCTTCTGACCGTTTTTGATTTCAACTTCGTCTTCTACCGGCACGGCAACCTCTTGAATAAGGTCGTGCATACCCCGGTTTTCAACCAACTTTTCAATATCGGCCTTTACCTTGTTTTCATAACCTGAATAGGTATGTACAACATACCATTTTGCTTGATTTTCCTGCTCAGACATACAATCGACCTCATTTACAAAAGACTTAACCCTGACTTACCAAGTTGATAAGTGCATTGTAGCCATAGGTAAGTACTTCGTCCATACCGAAAATAATAGCTCCAACAACAAAACACATAAGCAGCACAATAACAGTTTCCTTAGCTACTTCCTTCCTTGTTGGCCATACTATCTTTCTGAACTCGGCCTTGTGTGCATCAAACCAACTGCCAAGTGAAAAGCCCTTCTTTTCTTTCTGATCCTTTTTGTTGTCCTTTTGCTTTTCAGGCTTTGAAACAGCATTCTTGGTTTCTTCCAATTTCATTACGCCCCTTTCTTAAAAGGTGTTGAGAATTACTTTGTTTCTCTGTGTAATGTGTGCTTACCGCAGAACCTGCAGTACTTCTTGGTTTCCATTCTGTCAGGATGCACTTTCTTATCCTTCATAGTGTCATAATTTCTCTGCTTGCACTCTGTACATGCCAATGTAATTCTGGTTCTCAAGACTTCCACCTCTCTTTTATCTCTCATTAACAGATGGGCAATCAGCCCGTAATACAACCGCAACGGTCTAATACTATGTGTGTACCGTGAGCTTCGCACACAAAAAAAAGACGGTTTGCGTCTTTACTATAATAACATACATACCCACTTGTGTCAACAGCTTTTTTTACTTTTACAAATTGACACAGACACAAATCTATGCTATTATCTAACCATATTTTAACATAAAATCTACACCTTTGCAAGCACTGTTTTAATGGAGGAAATATGAGCGAAGAAAATAATCTTATCTACTTAAGTGACGATGACGGAACCGAGGAGGCATACAGCTTCCTTGACCTGATAGAATATGACGGCTGTGAATATGCTGTTCTTTATCCGGAGGAAGGAGAAGATGAAGGCACTGTAGTAATACTCCGTGTGGAGGATCTCAACGATGATGAGGATGCCTACATTCCCGTTGATTCCGAGGAGATACTTGATGCCGTCTTTGAACTGTTTAAGGAGCGCAACAAGGACAGCCTTGATTTTGAATAAGGACTTTAAATTTAAAAGGGAGAGTAGCCGATTTCCGGCAGCTCTCCCTTTTGTTTATAATATTATCAAAGCTTAATATGCATAGGAAGACCATTTACCATTATTGGATAAACCTCACCCTGGATAAGTGGCAGCATATAGTCAATAGCCTCCTGGGAAAGGCCTGTACCATCGTTGATGATCCATTCCTTAGGAACAGTCTTTTCAACATTGGCAATGGCATTAACATCATAAATGCTGGTGCCTACAAGATAAGGATTTTGTGATACTCTTTCAAATACACCAACCTTACCGGTTTCGCCCTCTGCAGCAGCCTTAACTGCAACTGCACCGATAAGGAACGCCTCTGTAACATCAGTCAAGGAACCGATATGACTTGCACATCTCTGGATAGTGCTGAACTCGATTGGTCTTGTCTTACAGCCCAGTTCACCAGCAAGGAGGTTTGCAAGGGTGCTTGCAGTACCGCCGAGAGCCTTATGACCGAAGCTGTCCACCATTGCACTGCTTGAAGCAGACTCACATACATACTTGCCGTCAGCAGTCTTAACACCTTCAGACACAGCAACTACTACCTGCTTTTTAACCTGCTGAATATCCTTAACCTTTTCAACAAATTTATTTATATCAAAAACCATCTCAGGAAGATAGATAAGGTCAACGCCCTCACAGTCGTCACCCTTTGCAAGGGCAGCTGCTGCAGTAAGCCAACCTGCATTACGTCCCATTATTTCAACTACAGTTACTACATTGATAGGCTGAACAAGTGCATCCCGTACAAGCTCCTTAAGGGTAGTACCTATGTACTTTGCAGCAGAACCATATCCAGGTGTATGGTCTGTAACTGCAAGGTCATTATCAATGGTCTTTGGAACACCCATAAATGTAATATCATTAATATTGTTAGCTTTAGCATATTCACTAAGCTGCTTGATTGTATCCATTGAGTCGTTGCCGCCGATATAGAAAAAGTGCTGAACATCAAGCTTTCTCAATACCTCGATTATCCTTGAATAGGTCTCAGGACTCTTTTCACAGGATGGCAGTTTAAAGCGGCAAGAACCAAGGAAAGCAGATGGAGTTCTCTTAAGAACTTCAACCTCAAAGTCACTTTTAATATACTCACTCATATCGATATAACGCTCCTCGAGCAATCCCTCAATACCGTTGCGCATACCGTAAATTTTCTTTGCACCCCTGTCCCTTGCAGTCTTAAATACACCTGCAAGGCTTGAATTAATAACCGATGTAGGACCTCCTGATTGTCCCACGATTACATTTCCCATAGCCATAATATTTATCTCCCTTCTTTCTTATATTGAGGCATGATTGGCACCTCTTATTTTTTAATTATAGCAAATAACCTTTTCTCTTTCAATACCTTTAATCTTCTAAAAAAGAATAGTTTTTGTAAAATAACATTTAGCACTTGACTTAATCCCACAATATAACTATATTATATTATTATAAAGTACAATTGAAAGGAGTAACAGGTATATGAGTTTCGTAAATATACGTGCCATACCATCTCCGGAGGAAATAAAGAAAAAAACACCATGTACACCGGAGATTGCAGAGATCAAAGCCAAAAATGACAAGGAGCTTGCAGATATATTTACAGGCAAGTCCGATAAATTTATTGTAATAGTAGGTCCATGTTCAGCCGACGATGAGGAGGCTGTATGTGACTATATGAGACGCCTTGCAGAGGTAAATGAGCAGGTAAAGGATAAGCTGTTTATAGTAACAAGAGTATATACAAACAAGCCACGTACCACCGGAGATGGCTACAAGGGTATGCTCCACCAGCCAGACCCTGAAAGTGAGCCCAATATGCTTGAGGGACTTTACTCAATAAGGCATATGTACCTCAGGGTAATACGTGAAACCGGCTTCCCGCTTGCAGATGAAATGCTCTATCCATCTAATCTGCCATTTGTTACGGATCTGCTCTCATACATAGCAATAGGTGCCCGCAGTGTTGAAAATCAGCAGCACAGACTTATATCCAGTGCCATTGATGTACCTGTAGGTATGAAAAACCCTACAAGCGGTGACCTTTCGGTTATGTTTAACTCAATCCACGCTGCCCAGTGTCCCCATGATTTTCTCTATAACGGATATGAGATAAGGACAAGCGGCAACCCCCTTGCCCATGCTATTATGCGTGGCTCGATAAACAAGCATGGTAACAGTATTCCTAATTACCACTATGAGGATCTTACCCGTGCCTATTCCATGTATATGGATGGAGGTTATGCCAACCCTGCTATTATTGTAGATGCAAATCATGCAAATTCACAAAAGAAGTTCTATGAGCAGCCACGTATAGTTAAGGAAATTCTCAACTCCCGCAGCTGCAACGCACATATAAAGCAGATAGTAAAGGGTGTTATGATAGAGAGCTATATTGAGGAAGGCAACCAGAAAATAGGCTGTGACAACCACGTTTACGGTAAATCCATTACAGATGCCTGCCTTGGCTTTGAGGATACAAAGGACCTTCTTCTTTACATGGCAGACAAACTCTAAAAATACAAACACAAAGGACAGCACATTTACGCTGTCCTTTTATTTTTATGCCTTATCCAGTTCAATATAGAAAGTAGTACCCTTTCCAAGCTCACTTTCTGCCCATATTCTTCCATTATGCCTTTTAATAATTGTCTGGGCAATGGATAATCCAAGTCCGTTTCCCGGAATCTCTTTATTACGTGACTTGTCACTCCTGAAAAATCTGTCAAATATTCGACCTAAGTCCTCCTGAGAAATACCTATGCCCTTATCACTTATTCCCATAAGCACCTTGTCCCCCTGGGTAGATATGTTTATTTTTACCTGACATGGTATTTCCTTTGTATACTTAAGAGCGTTTTCTATAATTATCCTAAGGGTTTGCTTTATCATGTGACTGTCTGCCATAACGCAAGCCTCTTTGTCCCCTGTAATAGTGCAGCAGATATTTTCGTCGGTCATTTCACTTTCCCTTGCAACCTCATCTGCAACCTCCCAAAGGTTAAGTCTTTCCATATTTATTTCATTTGTCCCCTTATCCTCCCTGGCAAGGAAAAGAAGCTGATTAATAAGGACATTCATATGCTCAGTTTCACTGCGTATAGAGTTAATAGACTCCTGTAAAACCTCCGCATCACTTTTGCCCCAACGATCAATAAGGCTGGCATAGCCCTGTATAACCGAAATAGGTGTCCTGAGCTCATGGGAGGCATCGGAAACAAATTGCTTTTGCTTTTCGAAGCTGGTTTCAAGACGGTCTATCATGGCATTGAATGTCAGAGCAAGTGTCCTGAATTCATCATCTGCCTCCGGTACGGTTATTCTCCGACTCAAATCCTCTATACTTATTTTATCCGCCGTACTTGTCATTTCTCTTATAGGTTTAAGCATAATGCGGCTTATGGTCTTACCTATCTTAGCAGATATAAATACAGCAGCTGCATTAAAAACAAGGAAAGCAAGAATAAATATTCTCATTACCGCAAGCTCTTTGCTTTGGGGTCTGAAAACCTGTACGGAATAATCTGTACCATTATAATGCGCAAACCTTATTGTATAAAGATATTGTTCATTATTAAATCGACCCGTCCGAAAATGCATATCCGACTTATCTGTGTTATCAAAATCAGGAGGAGGAAAAACGGAAAAATCCTGTTTATTTTCAGGATTTATCATAAATGGATCATGACCTATGGGGCCACGGCCTTCCTCGCTGACTATTACCTCCACATACTTATTGGGGTTAAGTTGTTCAAGGGCATCGGAGCTTATCTCTCCTCCCTCCTCAATGTACTTGACTATACTGTCAGCTGTTTCTTCCAGTTCACTCCTTGAAATCTTCCCATAGTACATCCATGTATTGACTATAACAAATGCAGAAATTATCACAAGAAGCAGAAGGAAAAAAATAGCATATATTATAGTTATCCTTTTGCTTATGGACATCCTTTTAAGACGCCTGGGAAAATCAATCTTCATCCTTTGCATAATAGCCAACACCCCTTATTGTATGTATCAGCTTAACTCCGTACTTATCATCTATCTTCGTTCTCAGGTATCGGATATAAACATCCACCACATTAGTCTCACCGATATAGTCATAGCCCCATACCTTATTCAGTATCTGATCCCTTGTAAGAACAATATTTTTATTTTTAATAAGACATACAAGAAGTTCAAATTCACGCTTGGTAAGCTCGATATTATTATCTCCCAGTTTTACCGTGTGCCTTGCCGTATCCACTGTAAGATTCTGAAGCTTAAGTATAGTTTCATCACCCTCGTCAGCACTTGGGGTACGTCTTAGGGCTGCTCTTATCCTTGCAAGAAGTTCCTCTATGGCAAAGGGCTTTGTCATATAGTCATCTGCACCGCTGTCAAGACCTATTACCTTGTCCATAACCTCACCCTTTGCAGTCAGCATTATAACAGGCACATCAGATGTTTTCCTTATACGTCTGCATACCTCTATGCCGCTTAATTCAGGCAGCATAAGATCAAGAAGCACTACATCCGGCTGACTTGCTTCAAAAAGCTCCAAACCCGTCCTGCCGTCATTGGCAACAAAAACCGTATATCCCTCATGTTTAAGCTCAAGTTCCACAAAACGAGCTAGCTTAGTCTCATCCTCAACTATCAATATCTTGGCCTTATTTTCATCACTCACGGTAATACCTCCATTTTATTAATAAAGTCATTACGACTGCTAACTTTCATTTTTATTGTTATTATACAATATAATTATTAGACTTGCATTAGTTTAAAATTAAATTTGCTTAAATACAAAAATGCACTGTAAACATGGCGTATTTTACAGTGCATTTAAATATATAAATTTTTATTAAAAGCAAATCTGATACACACTTCAGATTTAAACAGTTAATATCCATTATAAGCAATAAAAAAAGCCCTGCCAAACAGAGCATTAAATCAAAAGATGAGCCACTCGGGATTCGAACCCGAGACCCCTTGATTAAAAGTTATTGTTTCCTTATATGCGGACGTATTTAAAAATATAATCTTATTTTTTATCGAAAATCTACCCACCTTCGTTGTCACTCTCACACATTTGCATGGGCAAAAAAAAATCAAGCTGTAAATGGCGTATTTTTTCCATTGCAAGAAAAGTACGTATCACCATTTACAGCGTAGATGTTGCCATATAAGGTGTATCAGAACTTATTCTCTTTTTTACCACTGCATTTGTTTAAAATTGCTATATATTTTTTTAATTTCATCTTTGTTTAATATAGGCTGTTTTTTTCCTATTATTTCCACTACTGTTTTTCTTAGTTCTCTTTTGTTTACTATCTTAAGGTTATTATTGCTGTTTGTTATATCTTTAAGTGTTGCACCGTCACCAAAAACAATTATAGAGTAGATTTCCTTATCTTCTCCAATATGTTTTCTAAGCTGTTGAATGTGTCTGTAGTTTTGCTTAATAGGATTATAGAAAAAATACTTTTTCTTATTTTTAAATACCTGACACCATTTTTCAGATGCTTCATCACCATATATCCAGCCGTTATAATTTTTACACTCTATTACAAAAATTCCTTTTTCATGAAGCATAACAATATCTATTTCTGTTTTCTTTGTATTATTATCTGGGTCTGGTACGTATACATTAAATAAAAATTTCTTTTCACCATATATTAATTGTAATTCTCTGAATGCCGCATACTCCCCAGCCTTTCCCTTATCCATAATCATTTCTTCATAAGTTGTGCCTGTTTCTTTAAAGTACTCTGTCTGTTCGTAGTCTGTTTTATCTATTGCAGGTGTTATTTCTTTATTTTGTTTTCTATTATATTCTTTATTATATCCTTTATTTTTATTTTTCTTTGATGTCCTTGATTTTATTATCATTATAATTATAGCTATTATTATATAAGGTAGCATTACTCTTACTACTTCCAGTAATGATGTAAATGTGTTTACATAAATTGCTGTATAATCCATTATTCTCTCCTGTATTCATTTAAATTAATAACTTATTTTTTTATTTTTACTTCTAATAATGTATCTATTACTTTAATTATTTTATCTATAGATGTAAATTAACTTTCTTATTTTCTTATGGGTCTTTTACTTAATGCAATTTTTCTTTCTAAACTAGTTAATGTTTCTCCTTTAGATGATCCTATATTTCTTATCCTTTATACAATTGTCTTTTTTTACCCAATTATATCATATTGTCTAATTATTTAATATGCTTAGGTAAGTCGGATTGTATAATAATTTAAAATTTAAATTGAATTTTATATTTATATTATATCAAAATAATAGTTATTTGTCCAGATTTATAATCTATGTAAAGGGACTGTATATATTGATTATGATTTTTTTCTAAAAACTATTTTTGAAGATCAAATCTTGAACAATTTTTTTCTAGATTTTATAATAGTAGATTAACTAATTTTTACTAAAATCCTTGATTCTGACCATACATCACATCGGATAATAAATAATTGGCAATAAAAAAAGCCCTGTAAAACAGAGCGTTAAGTCAAAAGATGAGCCACTCGGGATTCGAACCCGAGACCCCTTGATTAAAAGTCAAGTGCTCTAGCCGACTGAGCTAGTGGCCCATAATAAAGGGTGGATAATGGGATTCGAACCCATGGCCTCCAGAGCCACAATCTGGCGCGCTAACCAACTGCGCTATACCCACCATAATTAAAAAAAGTGTGCCAGACAGGATTCGAACCTGCGACCCACGGCTTAGAAGGCCGTTGCTCTATCCAGCTGAGCTACTGGCACACATTACTGAGGAAAAATCCCTCATAAAGAAATAACCGAAAGTAGCGCTTTCGGTTAAACTACTTATTATAAAGCAGTAAATCGGGGTGACAGGATTCGAACCTGCGACCTCCTGATCCCAAATCAGGCGCGCTAGCCAAGCTACGCTACACCCCGTTATTGAATCCGGCATCCACCTATCTTCCCGGGCAGTCACCCGCCAAGTATTGTCAGCCGCTTAGGTCTTAACCGTCGTGTTCGGTATGGGAACGGGTGTTTCCCCTAAGCGCATCGACACCGAAAATATTATAAACTTACCCTTTTAAGGTAAGAATTGTAATGACCCGTAGGAGAATCGAACTCCTGTCTCAGCCGTGAAAGGGCCGTGTCTTAACCGCTTGACCAACGGGCCGTATAAGAATGAGCTCCCCGAGTAGGATTCGAACCTACGACCCTCCGGTTAACAGCCGGATGCTCTACCGCTGAGCTATCGAGGATTACAACAAAATCAATTTTAACACACTTATCATCAAGTGTCAAGCATATTAAAACAGATTTGAAAAGGTACTTATACCTTCAAAACTGAAAACAAACACTTCCATAACTAACCGTTTCTTACCTTGCGGCGTATATCCTTTTCCTTGGTTAAGCCCTCGATTTATTAGTATTGGTCAGCTGAACACGTTACCGTGCTTACACC
>CASFCZ010000012.1 GCA_949293325.1 uncultured Eubacteriales bacterium
CTTTTAAAAAATACTTGACATCCTTGTGATTGATAGTTATAATTATTTTATCTTATGCGCGAGTGGCTCAGTGGTAGAGCATCGCCTTGCCAAGGCGAGGGTCGCGGGTTCGAATCCCGTCTCGCGCTTCTTTTATTTTAAAAACTGCTGGTATTTAATAAATGCCGGCAGTTTTTTTATTAAAAGGGGACCCGATTACATCAGATCCCACTATTTAATCAGTCTATTTTTGTTTCATCTGTCCTGTTTTCAGCTTTACGTTTGGCTTCCTTTTCAACATTCATATTTTCCTTTTGTCTGCGTTCAGCTATCTTATCAGAAATATCCTGCCATGTTATGCCCATCTCCACCATAAGTACTTCCAGATGGAAAATAAGGTCACATGCCTCTGCAATAACTTCACCTTTATCATTATCCTTGGCCGCTATAATTGTTTCGGTTGCTTCTTCACCTATCTTTTTCAATATCTTATCCTTACCCTTTGAAAAAAGATAGCTAGTATATGATCCCTCCTGGGGGTTCTTATACCTGCCTTTTATTACATTATATTCCTCATTTAATGTATCATTTATATTATACATCTTTATCTGCTCCTTTAAAATCCTCTATTTTTCTGTAAAAACAGGACCTGTTACCTGTATGGCATGCTGCACCTACCTGATCAATAAGTAAAAGAATAGTGTCGCAATCACAATCGTACCGTATTTCCTTTACATACTGATAGTGACCACTGGTTTCTCCCTTTATCCACAGGCTCTGTCTTGAACGGCTGAAGTAAGTACCCTTACCTGTCTTAACGGTAAGGTCAAATGCTTCCTTATTCATATAGGCAAGCATAAGTACCTCCTTGGTTTTATAATCCTGGGCTATTGCAGGAATAAGTCCATCTTTATTAAACTTAAGCTCTATATCCATAACACACCTCAAATCCTAACAGGAATACCCTTGTCTGCAAGATAATGTTTTAAATCAAGTATTTCCATTTCCCTGTAGTGGAAAAGGCTTGCCGCAAGTGCTGCCTCAGCACCACCTTCAGTAAGCGCCTCTGCAAAATGTTCCATTTTACCTGCACCACCTGAGGCAATGACAGGAATGGAAACAGCATCTGAAACAGCACGGGTCAGCTCAATATCATAACCTGCCTTTGTGCCGTCACAGTCCATGCTGGTAAGCAGTATTTCTCCTGCCCCGCGGCTTTCCGCCTCAACAGCCCATTCAATGGCATCACGCCCTGTATTGACACGACCTCCGTTAAGGTATACATCAAATCCCCCTGAATCACGTCTTTTAGCATCAATTGCAACTACAACACACTGATTGCCAAATTTTTCAGCAGCCTCATTAATAAGTTCAGGACGGTTAAGGGCAGCTGAGTTAACAGAAATTTTATCAGCCCCGGCACTTAATATCCTCCTGAAATCCTCAATTGTACGTATACCGCCTCCAACTGTCAAAGGGATAAAGACCTGCTCGGCCGTTCTGGACACAACATCAAGCATAATATTTCGCGCATCTGATGAAGCAGTTATATCCAGAAATACTATTTCGTCTGCCATTGCCTTGTTATAGAAAGAGGCTATCTCCACAGGATCTCCTGCGTCCCTTAAATTTACAAAATTAACTCCTTTAACTACCCTGCCATTATTTACATCAAGACAGGGAATTATCCTCTTAGTATGCATATATAACCTCCAGCATTAACTTTCATCTTTACGTTTTTTTATGTGTTTACCTACTATCTCCGAAACATCAGAGACTGTTACAAAGGCAGAATTATCATCCTCATGAATAATTTTATAAAGCTCGTGAAGCTCAATACGTGTAACCACACAATAGAGCACTACCTTTTTACCGCTTATAAGGCCTTCTCCCTCAATAAGAGTAACTGTGCGTCCAAGCCTCTTATATATATTATCGGCTATTGAGCTTGCATTATTGGTAATAATTGTAACTGCCTTTGCCTGTTCCAGCCCTGTTTGTACTCCATCTATTACCTTAGATGTTATAAAGTATGTCATAAGGCTGTACATCGCCCTGTCTGCACCAAAAAGGAAGCCGGCAACACAGTAGATTAAAATATTGATACCTAAAATAATCTGACCTACGGAAAGCCTAGTCTTTTTACTTATAAGCAGTGCAGCAGCCTCTGTTCCATCAATACATCCGCCACTTTTAAGGACAAGTCCCACACCGATACCAAGGAATAATCCGCCAAATACAGTAGCAAGCAATGGATCATCAGTTGCCTGGACTGTATCAAACACCTCCAACATAACAGAAAAAAGTATCATTGCATAGGTAGCTTTAATAACAAAAGCCTTGCCTATCTGCTTATAACCTACAATAAAAAACGGTATATTAAGTATAACGATAACAAGGCCCATAGACACACCTGTAAGCTGATTAATAATAAAGCTTACACCTACCACACCACCATCAAGTATCTTTACGGGCATAAGGAAAAGCTCCATTGCTATGGCAGCGATACAGGCACCTATGGTTATAACAAGAAAACTCAAAACCTCCATGATCTTTTTGTTGGATGTAAAAGTTTCCACAAAATCATCTCCAAATTATTTTTCGTAGGTTTCGATAACTGTCTTAAGGTCCAGTGCACCGTTGTAAAGAGCCCTGCCTATAATAACACCGGAACAGTTGATATTTTTCACATTTTCAATATCGGCTATGGATGAAACTCCACCTGATGCTATAATATTAAGACCTGTTTTATCCACAAGCTCCTTTGTAGATACAAGGTTGGGACCACACATCATACCGTCCTTTGATATATCTGTATAGATAATATCCTTTACTCCGTACTCCTTCATCTGAAAGCAAAGGTCAACAGCTTTAATGCCACTTACTTCTTCCCACCCTGAAATAGCTACCATAGAGTCCTTTGCATCAACACCTACAGCGATCCTGTCACCGTAAAGTTCCACAGCTTCTTTAACAAGTTGAGGATTTTTTACAGCGGCAGTGCCTATGATTACCCTGGAAGCACCTGCATCAATCCTGTCTTTTATATCAGCCAGAACACGGACGCCCCCACCAGTCTGAATGGGTATGTTATACTTTGCCCTGATATCAGCTATTATATCGGTAATAAAACTTTTGCCATATCTGGCACCATCCAAATCGACTATATGTATATATGTGGCACCTGCATCTATCCATGCCTTTGCCGCATCCACAGGGTCTTCGTTAAATACTGTTACATCGTCAAATCTGCCCTGGGTAAGTCTTACAGCCTTACCATCCTTAATATCTATAGCTGGATAAATCTGCATATTACACACCTCCAAAATTTTTTAATATCTGTAACCCAACATCTCCGCTTTTTTCGGGATGAAACTGAAGTGCAAATATATTATCCTTCTGTACTGCCACCTGTATATCTTTACCATAATATGTAGTTGCAGAAACCACAGGGGCATCTGTTTCAAGATAGTACGAATGCACAAAGTAAACATATGGCTTCTCTGGCAGACCTTCAAAAAGAGGCGAACGCATCTTTATATCCAGATCATTCCAACCAATATGGGGCTTTTTAACATTGTCCGGCAAAAGCTTTATTTCACCTTTAATAAGTCCAAGGCCCTCAAACTCACCATATTCATAGCTTTTGTCAAAAATCATCTGCATACCCAAACATATACCCAGGAAAGGCTTTTTATCCTCAGCTGCTTTGTAAATAACTTTATCTATACCCTTATCTCTGATAGTCTGTATAGCATCTCCAAAGGCACCTACCCCAGGAAGTACCAGCTTGTCTGCCCTTTCCATTTCAGCAATGTCATCTGTTATAACAGCGTTATAACCAAGATACTCAAATGCCTTCTGGACACTGCGCAAATTTCCCATTCCATAATCAATAATCGCTATCATTATTCCAACATTCCTTTTGTAGATAATACACCGTCAATACGGCTGTCTATAGTCACTGCCATATCCATAGCTTTACCAAATGCCTTAAAAATGCCCTCGGCAATATGGTGGTTGTTTTTTCCCGAAAGTACCTTAATATGCAGTGTCATACCACTATTGTCAGCAACTGCCCTGAAAAACTCCTCCACCATCTCTGTATCAAAACTGCCAATGGATTGTTGCGTAAACTGTGCATCAAAGCAGAGCATAGGTCTGCCCGAAAAGTCTATTGCACACAATACCAGCACCTCATCCATAGGAAGGATTGAATATCCATAACGCTTAATTCCCACCTTGGAACCTAATGCCTGTGCAATACATTTACCCAGCACTATACCCACATCCTCTACAGTATGGTGGCAATCCACATTAAGATCACCCTCCACATTAACATTAAGGTCTATAAAACCATGCTTTGAAATATGGGTTAACATGTGGTCAAAAAAACCTATTCCCGTATATATATCGTTTACACCGCTGCCATCAAGGTCAAGGCGCATACTTATCTGAGTTTCAAGGGTGTTACGTGCTATTTCAGCCGATCTGCTCATACTGTGCCTCCATTTGTCAATTATGTTTCTTCATCAGAATAAAGATTTACATTCTTACTTTAACCGAATTTGCATGTGCTGTAAGTCCCTCTGCCTTAGCAAAGCATATTACATCATCACCAAGGGCTTTAAATGCCTCCTCAGAGAATGATAAAATACTTGATTTTTTAATATAATCATCAATGGAAAGGGGAGAGAAGAACCTTGCTGTACCACCTGTAGGCAATACGTGGTTTGGTCCTGCCATATAATCTCCTAATGGCTCAGGTGTGTAATGTCCAAGGAAAATAGCCCCTGCATTCTGGATTTTTGGCAGGAGAGAGAAAGGCTCCTTTGTGCATATCTCCATATGCTCAGGTGCAACTGCATTACTGAGGGCACAAGCCTCATCGTAGCTGTTTACCAGAATAATTGCACCATAGTTTTCAAGGGATTTTTCTATAATTTCCTTTCTTTCAAGGACAGCTGTCTGTCTTTCAAGTTCTTCACTTACCTCCTGGGCAAGTCTTGGGCTTGTGGTAATAAGTATTGCAGATGCCATTTCATCATGCTCAGCCTGTGAAAGAAGATCTGCCGCAACATATGTACTGTTTGCACTGTCATCAGCAATAACAAGTATCTCACTTGGACCTGCAACGGAATCAATATTTACATAACCGTAAACACTTCTCTTTGCCAGTGCCACAAAGATATTGCCTGGGCCCACTATCTTATCTACTTTTGGAACAGATTCCGTACCAAAGGCAAGGGCAGCAACAGCCTGAGCACCGCCAACCTTATATATCCTATCTACGCCTGCAATATCCGCAGCAACTATAGTGGTAGGATTGATCTTGCCTTCTTTTCCCGGTGGTGTAACCATAACAATATCCTCTACACCTGCCACCTTTGCAGGAATAATGTTCATAAGTACACTTGAAGGATATGCCGCCTTACCACCCGGTACATAAACGCCTACACGTTCAAGGGGTCTTACAAGCTGACCAAGCATTTCACCGTTTTTACTTGGCTCAAGCCAGCTGTTAATCTTTTGTTTCTCATGAAAGGCACCTATTCTGGCAGCAGACTTACGGATAACTTCTATAAGCTCACTGTCAACTATTTCATAAGCCTCAGCTATTTCCTGTTTCGTAACAAGGATATTATCCACTGTCAGTTCATATCCGTCAAACTTTCTTGTATACTCAAAGAGCGCCTCATCCCCCTTTGACCTTATATCGGCTATAATACCGTCTACCGTCTGTTGAACCTCTTTATTTTCCAGTTGTGAGCGGGATAAAATATCCTCAACAAGCTTTTTTCCCTTTTCTTCACCATATTTAATAACAGAAATCATTTTAATGCCTCCAAATTCCTAAGTCCGCTTATTAGCTGTGCTATTCTTTCGTGTTCAAGCTTCATGCTTACTCTGTTTACTACCATCCTTGCAGATACAGGACAAATTTCTTCAAGAACCTCAAGTCCGTTTGCCTTTAGGGTAGAACCCGTTTCTACAATATCAACTATAACATCTGCAAGTCCAACGATTGGTGCCAGCTCAACAGAGCCATTAAGCTTAACTATTTCAATGGTCTGGTGCTTTTTCTGATAAAAATATTCTCTTGCTATATTGGGGTACTTGGTTGCCACCCTGAGATCATTGTTCTTTGTAAGTTTTTTGGCAGTTTCTGCATAGCCTGCCACAGCAAAGCGGCATTTACCAAATCCAAGATCCAAAACCTCATATAAATTTCTTTTTTCCTGTAGGAGTGTATCCTTACCTACGATGCCAATATCAGCAGCACCATATTCAACATATGTAGGCACATCGGTTGCCTTAGCAAGGAAAAACCTGAATTTTTTTTCTTCATTTGTAAATATAAGCTTACGGGAATCTTCCTTCATTTCTTCACATGTAATATCCAACTGCTCAAGAAGCTCCATTGTTTTATCTGCAAGTCTGCCCTTAGCCAATGCAAAAGTAATGTATTCCATCATTGTGCCTCCTTTGTGTCTATCTCAGTTTTATTCTGTCCCTCAAAGCACAGCACCTTTTTTATTCCGTTTTTACGTGCATAGGCAATACTACCCTCTATGTCGAAACCATACAAGCCCATCTCAACTACATATCCTGATTTTCTGAGTCTGTCAGCTTCTTTCATTGCAGTTGCCCTTCCCTCATCATTGAAAACAGTAAGATAATCTGCCGAAACTGTCCTTCCGTAACCATCCCTGCCTGCAAGGACTGACATAATATCATTTACCTTAACTGCAAAGCCTACAGCAGGATATGAAGCACCATAGCTGCCAACAAGCCTGTCATACCTGCCTCCGTCTATAACAGAAAAGCCGGTACCCCTTGTATATGCCCTGAAAACAATACCTGTATAATAATCAAAATGACCTGTAACACTTAAATCGAAGGAAATATATTTTGCATAACCACAGGCATCAAGAAGATCATAAAGCCTGCGCATATACTCTATGGCATTAATTGACTTTTCATTTGTTACCAGCGCCTTTGCGGAATCTAGCACATCTATCTCACCAATAAGCAATGGCAGGTCATTAAAAAGATTTCTGAGCTTATCACTTATATCAAGATCTTTAATAATGTCACATACACCAACATAGTTTTTTTCGATAACGCTGTCTGTAATTGCCTCACATAATTCATTGCTGATATCTGCTTCCTCAAGAACACCCTTTAAAAAATCCACATTAGCAATATCTATTCTGAAATCATCTATACCTACAGCAAGAAGGCTATTAATGGCAACTGAAATTGCCTCTGCATCTGCCTCAACTGAATTAACACCAATAAGCTCAATACCTGCCTGGGTAAATTCCCTTAGCTTACCCTGATAGCTTTCGTTATATCTGAAGGCATTGCCTACATAAGAAAATCTGAAGGGCAAGTCAGCTTTATCATAGGCAGTTGCAGCAATACGGGCAATAGCAGGCGTAACGTCAGGGCGAAGGGCAAGGATAGAGCCATCCCTGTCCACAAACTTATACATTCTCTTTGCATCCACACTACCAGTGCCTTCATATACCTCCATATACTCAAACATAGGAGTAATAATGCACTTATAATTATAACTGTCAAATACAGCCTTTACCTTGTTTTCAATTTCCGTTTTTAAAGCACATTCCGCAGGGAGGTAATCCTTAACACCTGCGGTAGTATGTAATCTGTTGTTAATCATAATCCACCTCAAAGTTTTACTTTACTATGATAAAGCGATAAATTACTAAAATTATACCATATTCCCGTCATTTGTCAATAGCATCTTATTGATTAACCCTTCAAAAGCAATCCCAAAGGCTTCATTCTGCACATTTGTACGCTTTTTAATATGAGGAGTCCTGCCACCGGCACGTCTTATCTTCTGTGAAACAAATCTGCTCATAAGCATACCGTCGATATTTTCGTTGCTGTATTCAAGTCCATTTTGATTTATAACCACAGCACTCTTTGCCAGGCAAAGTGCAGCAAGTGCATAATCCTGAGTTATAACCACATCCCCTTTGTTGCATCTTGACAAAAGGGCAAAATCAGCACTGTTTTCGCCCTTAGTAACAGTAACGACCTCTGCCACACTTTCATCAATATCAAAGATATGGGCAGTATCTGCAACAAGAACGACCCTCAGGCCGTATTTCTCCGAAATATTCAGTACTATCCTGACTACAGGACAACCGTCAGCATCTACAAGTATCTTCATAAATATACTCCGTATTTCACATAAAATCACTTTTAATGAACACTATTTTTAATTATACCACATTTTATCCCATTGTCCAATTACTTTTAGAGATTTTCAAAGCTATTATACAGGTCCAGAATTCCGTAACCCCACTGATTATTTGGGTATACACCATCTGTACCCTCAACTGCTCCCCGTACAAAATAGGATGTGACGGTAAGTGTATTTGCTGTGTTGATACCATTTCTGAGAATAAGCCATTCCATCATCAGGACGGCCGCTCCGGCACTGATAGCAGAGGCCAGACTGGTTCCGCTGCGACCGTCAATATTTACAGCAGGAGCACAAAGGTATGGTCTAAGGGCTGAAAATCTGTTTGGTCCCCTCCCTGAGGGTGCATATATACTATTGTCCGACATATTATACCCCCCTACCACCATTACACTATCCGCTGTAGCAGGTGTAGTAACGGTAAAATATGGATCAGGATTCAAAAAGAAAGTATCTTCCTTAATAAAACCACTTATAGGCAGCCATAGATGCACTTTTCCCGCCGTACGATTGTAATTATAAATTCTTATACGCCATATTCCCATAGCAGGGCGTATAATACGGATGGAAGTATACTGATCACTTGCTATATCCTCAGGAATGTAATAGCTGACCTGTACAACACCTCCACCTCTGGGAAGAACAACATTCCCGCTGTAATTAGGTATAGGTTGAAGACGTTCCACAATTTCCCCTAATGGTGATATTATTTCTACTGCAACAGAATTAACTATAAAGTTCCATATCCATATATTTATACCCGATTCATCCTCAGCAACTGTCAACTCAACATCCTTATATTCATCCATACTGTCAAGCTCCAGAGATGTATGGTGCTTTGCTATTGCCTCATTACCTGCCGGAACACAAAGACACACCCCATAGCGTTTTGCAACATCAGAGAGATATTCTTCAAGGGAAGATTGACCACTGTGTCCTCCCTGGTTTGTTCCCATACCCAGACAGATTACAATAGGTCTGTTTAGCTCATCAGCCTTTTTATAGGCATAACTCACCCCCAGCATAACATCAGATGAAGCAAAGGCAGGGGTGTCGGCATCAAGAAACATTTCTTCCTTAAGATAGGCCTTTGCCTCTTTCACCTTAATTATTATAAGATCTGCCTCGGGAGCTGCTCCATTACGTCCTGCGGCTATCTCCGCCATAACAGTACCGTGTCCTATTGTATCCTCAGAATTTATGGTATACTCACCCCTAAGTGCCCTGTTGATGTCCTCATTTGTATACTCCCTTCCAAAGCACTGGCTACCATCCCCGCTTTCATCACTCTGATCCCACAAATAAAGTATTTTACTTGTATTATCTTCATATATAAACTCACTGTTTGTATAATCTATTCCCGTATCTATAACTGCTACCAACACACCACCGCCACGAAGATTCAGGTAGGGCTGGTTTTGTACCGTTGTTATACCACTTTTATCCAAAGCCGTCTGATATTGCATCAGCCCCAGTAAAAAAGGCTGGCGTATGCCATAGGTATTAGTCAACATTGTCTTATTGCTTTCATAATAACCCCGGCGTAAATAAACGATACTGTAGCTATCATTTATTGGACATATTGCAACATTGTCATTTAATTCTATAGTATCAATGAAACTATTTTCCCTTTGAACAAAGTCATAATAATCATCGGAGTAAAAGGGCTGTTTTCCCCCTTGGAAAAGCTCCTGAACAGCAACAGAGGATGAGTCAGTCAACAGCCCCATGGTGTTTTCAAAGCAAAGTTTGCCATAACCCCATAGAGGATTTGGGTAATCAATACCATTTTCTCTTATTGCACCACGCTGAATATAAGCCTTAAGCCGTTCACCATACATAAACAGATCATTACCAAGTACAATGCCCCATTCCATAATAAGGGCTGCAACCCCTGCAACATGAGGAGATGCGAAGCTGGTACCGGTAAAAAGATCCATGCCGCCATCAACAGCAGAAGCAGGTACATTATAGGCAGGTGCAGCAATATTCGGCTTGGTATAGACAATATTACGTGTGTACCCCCTGCCTGAAAAATCCAGATATGTATTTGTAAGCTGATCATATCCTGCAACAGCCATTGTTCTGTATGCAGTAGCCGGAATTGTAATGGTTGTATCGGTACTAGGCTGTAAAAAAGCCGTATCCACCCCAACTGCCTCGGTAACAGGGAGCCATATATCATAATCACCCTCAACAATATTAATTGGAAGGAACTCAATAGTCCATATACCACTTTCTATGGTTTTCTCTGACTTAAGGTTAATATATATTTCGCTGTCATTGCTGTAAGGTGTAGGTTGTAAAAATAAAACGTTTATTTCTGTTTCAGAAAATTGTAACTGAGTATCTGATACTATTACAGAGCTTTTTTCTCCACCCGGTGAAGTTATAATAAATCCAACCTCATCGGAAAAAGACTTCCAAACAGAAAGATACATATCAGCATTATTTTGTGCAATATTAAAACTGACCCTGTTGTCATCGGATTTAAAACTACCCTGATAATGATGAGCCGCTGCCCCCTCATTACCTGCTGCAACACATATAAGGCACTCCGTATTGCCTGCTATCTCATCTATATATCCCTCAAAAAGGGAGGTTCCGTCATGGGCACCCTCATTTGTTCCATATGATATATTGATAGCTACAGGTTTACCAAGCTGCTCAGCCTTATCTTTAATATATTTCAGTCCCCGCATTATATCAGTAGACCTGGAATAAACATTATTTTCATCAAGCTTAACTATCAGAAGCTCTGCCTTTGGAGCAACACCCCTGAAGCCTGAGCCATTACCATTACCGGCGGCTATTCCCGCCACAGCCGTACCATGTCCAAGACTATCGTATAGGTCAGTTCTGCTATTTTCTTTTATGGCCTGGTCTATATCCTCCCTTGTATATTCCCTTCCTTTAGCAAAACCAACAGGGGGAACACCGTCACTTCCTGTTTGTGCCCATGCAGCAGCTATCCTTGTATTTCCATTTTCATCAATGAAATCTCTGTTTGTTATGTCTATTCCGGAATCAATTATACCTATAAGGGTACCGTTGCCCTCAAGAATATTGCCCTCAAAACGGGAATCATCATATACACATACAGAGGGCATGGTGGAAATTGCCATAAAGTATAACTCCTTAGGCACTTCTATATATTCGGTAACGCTTAATCTGTACAGTGTATCTATATTTTCAATAGGTAGTGTAATTATTGCATAGGATTCCGAAAGAATTTCCACAATAGCATTCAGCTCTGAAACCGCTGTAATCAGATCTCCACTATACTTTATTATCAGTTCAACATTGCTTTCATTTCCTCTGCCTGTTTCTAATCTATTCAAAGCCAGATCCTCCCTTAATACTTCATTCATAACAAAAATATTTTGTTATAATATATAAAGGGATTAACCGGATTATGTAGACAAAAAAGCGGAGCCTGAATAACAGGCCCCGCTGAAACTTAATCAGTTAAGAGCATCATAACCGGTTTCCTTGGTACGTATCCTGTATACGTCCTTAACCTCGTAGGTAAATATTTTACCATCACCTACATCACCGGTATAAGCAGCCTCCTGAATGGCTTTGATTGTCTTTTCAGCCCATTCTTCAGAGGAAACTACAATTTCAAACTTTATCTTTGGCAGCATAAACATATCTACCTCGGTACCTCTTACAAGCTGCTTGTGACCCTTCTGTGCACCGCATCCCATAATCTGTGATACACTAATACCATTTACATCTATTTCCTTAAGAGCAGCCTTTACTTCCTCGAACTTTTCTTCGCGGACGATGGCTTCAATTTTAATCATCATAATATAACTACCTCCCACTTATTAAGAATCAAGACCATTAAATGCCGGATATGCACTTTCACCATGCTGTGAAGCATCCATACCGATAAGCTCTTCCTTAGACTCAGCACGGAGAGGAGTAAATATTCTTACAATACCGGCACAGATAAGTGTACCGATTACTGCAATTGCAATAGTAATAACAACACTTAATACCTGCATAAGGAACTGATGAACATCACCGTATATAAGTCCGCTATAACCATTTACTGCCTCATTTGCAAAGATACCCGTTGCAATACCACCCCAGATACCACCAATACCATGGCAGCCAAATGCGTCAAGAGCATCATCTATCTTAAGTTTACCCTTTACAAAGCCCATTGTAAAGTAGCAGATTGGACTAACAAGGGCACCGATAATGAATGATGACCAGACTGTTACAAAACCTGCACCAGGTGTAATAGCAATAAGACCTACAACAAGTCCGGTAGATGCACCAACAAGGGTAGGCTTGCCTTCCTTAATAACATCAATAAGCATCCATGAAAGCATTGCAGAAGCAGATGCAATAGCTGTAGTAGTAAATGCATGGGCTGCAAGACCATTAGCAGCAAGAGCACTACCTGCATTGAAACCGAACCAACCAAACCAAAGAAGTCCAGCACCAAGGAATACAAAAGGAATATTATGTACTCTGTAAGAACCTGCATCCACTCCAAGTCTTCTGCCAATAAGTTTAGCAAGAACAAGTCCACTGACACCTGAGCTGATATGAACTACATTACCACCTGCAAAGTCTATAGAGTCAAGGCAACCTGTACCAAGGAAACCACCACCCCATACCATATGAGCAAGAGGATAGTAAACAACTATCTGCCAAAGCAGAACAAAGATAAATAAAGCTTTAAATTTCATACGACCTGCTACTGAGCCTGTAATAAGAGCACAAGTAATCATACAAAACATAGCCTGAAACATGGCATAGACATATGTAGGTATTGATCCTGTTACATCATCTATTGCTATACCATTAAAAAATACATTTGCAAAGTTACCGATTACCTGGTTAAGTCCACCCTCATTTACTCCAAATGCAAGGCTATAACCTATAGCAACCCATTCTACAACAACAAGTCCCATAACAAAGGCACAGGCCATCATAGTATTAACAACATTTTTTCTTCTTTCAAGTCCTCCATAGAAAAATGCAAGGCCAGGTGTCATAAGAAACACAAAGGCTGCACAAATCATAATAAAACCCGTATCTGCGGCATTCATATAAGTTTCCTCCCTTTCTTTATCAAAAAAACTTTAGGCTTAATAGTCTTGTCACGGTACCGTTCGTGTAAATTAAAGCCATTTTCCTTGCCTATAGGCAAAAAAAGGTGCTGAGCAGACCTGTAGTCCATTCAGCACCTTTGCTATAAATGTATAATACCAAAAATTTTAATGTTTTTCAAGCAAAAAATAAAATCTTTCCATATTTTTTTTACTATATGACCGATAACTTTATTTTACTAAAAAAGGCGTATATCCACTTAGGATACACACCTTTCTACAGCCTATTTAATTATTAATCATCAGTACCCTGAAGGGCTGCCATACCTTCTTCACCGGTTCTTACCTTTACTACATTTTCTACACCGTAAACAAAGATTTTACCATCACCTATATTTCCTGTGTAAAGAGCCTTTCTTGCAGCTGCAATTACATTAGATACAGGTACTGTAGAAACAACTACCTCAAACTTAATTTTTGGTAAAAGAGTAACATCAACAGGTACACCACGATAGCGAGGAGCAGTTTCACCCTTCTGAACACCACAACCTGTTACATTGGATACTGTAATACCTGTTACGCCGATATCATTAAGAGCCTTCTTAAGCTCATCGAACTTAGCAGGTTTACATATAATATCAATCTTACTGAGTTTAACATCACTTGCAACTACACCCTTACCAGGATCTGTTACAACCTGAACAGGAACTGCTGCATCACTTGATACAGGAGCCTTTTTCTCAGTAGTTTCACCTGTAAATACTGAAATAGAGTTTGTATTTACTACAGGCATAAAGTCTGCATAGGAAGATGCAAGACCGTGCTCTGTAATATCAAGACCTCTTAATTCCTCCTCTGTGGAAGCACGTAAACCAACAGTCTTCTTAAGAACAGTAAATACAATTGCAATTGTAACAGCTGTCCATGCTGCTACAGAAATAATACCTGCACACTGTGTAGCTAAAAGTGATATACCACCACCATAGAAAAGACCATCAATTGTACATTCAGGAGCATTTGAAGTAGCAAAAAGACCTACTGCAAATGTACCCCATATACCATTCATCATATGTACTGCAACAGCACCTACAGGGTCATCAACACGAAGCTTGTGGTCAAGAAGCCATACACCAAACACTACCAATACACCTGAAACTGCACCAATAACCAGTGCGCCAAATGCATCAACTACATCACAACCTGCTGTAATACCAACAAGACCTGCAAGTGAAGCGTTAAGACACATGGATACATCAGGCTTACCATACTTGATCCATGTAAATATCATACATACTACAGTTGCAACTGCAGGTGAAATTGTGGTTGTAAGGAAGATAGAACCAAGCTGTGGACCTGTAGTTGCAGCAGCACCGTTAAATCCATACCAGCCAAACCAAAGTATGAAGCAACCAAGAGCACCAAGTGTAAGAGAATGACCCAAGATAGCATTTACACCTACAATCTTACCGTCCTTGTCCTTTATAAACTTACCGATACGTGGTCCAAGAATCTTAGCACCAATAAGAGCTGAGATACCTCCAACCATATGAATTGCACATGAACCTGCAAAATCATGGAATCCTATTTCGGAAAGCCATCCGCCGCCCCAGATCCAGTGTGCTTCAATTGGGTATATAACGGCACTTATAACAGCCGAATATATACAATATGAGATAAACTTAGTTCTCTCAGCCATAGCACCTGAAACTATAGTTGCAGTTGTAGCACAGAATACCATGTTAAATACAAATGCTGACCAGTTAAAGTTAGCATAATCTGTAAAGATGCCCAAAGTTGGTATGCCAATGAAACCATTAACATCATCACCTAACAGAAAACCATAACCAATCAACACAAAAACCGGTACACCAATACAAAAATCCATCAGGTTTTTCATAATGATGTTTGCTGCATTTTTGGCACGTGTGAAACCGGTTTCTACCATAGCGAAGCCTGCCTGCATAAAAAATACCAAAGCAGCACCCACAAGGAACCAAATTCCAAACACCTCAGTTGTAACAGCACTTAAAATTGCGTCTGTAATGTTTGCGTCCATATTAGACCCCTCCTAAATTTTTTTATTTGGTTTTAAATACTTTTCATATATTTGCAAAGCGGCCATTTTCCAAATATATAAAAAGAGACGTTGAGCCTGTTTAAGCCCAACGTCTCTGTCAGTAATATCAGTAATTTAAAACCAATAAAGGCAAGGATACTGTTAACGCATCCTTGCCTTTTGATACAGTTGTTATAGTCGGCATTTAAAGAAAAATCAGCACTTTTTTAATTTTTTTTATTTTTGTTTAAATATAATATTTTACCCCTTTTGTAAACATTTTTTTTGATTAATTTTATCTGATTTTCAAATATATTTCTGCATTTTCTATAAATATTTTGCTTATTTTATATCATTTATATTAAACTTTATAATTAATACAAATTTCAAGCTGTAACCATATATGTAAAATTGCCTGAAATGAATTTTACTCTCATGTACCTTTGCACAAAATGGCCTGTCGTTTTACTAACGACAGGCCTTCATTAAAAGCTATTGCCTTGGATAGTATTGTTAAAAACACCATCCACAACTATTTAAGATTAATTATTCAGCCTCTGTAGTTTCCTCGGTAGAAACCTCATCGGTTACCATCTCTGTGGTTTCCTCAGTAGAAGCCTCATCAGTTACTGCCTCAGTTGTCTCCTCGTCAGATACTGTTGTATCTTCCTCAGACTCAGTAGTAGCCTCCGTAGTTTCCTCAGTTACTGTCTCCTGAGCTGCCATATAAGACTCTGCTGTGTCTAAAACAAGGTCATAAACATTAGCAATAAGAACGCTCATCTGTGCCCTTGTAATAAGAGCTGTAGGCTCAATACCGTTGTCAGTACCGGAAGCAAGACCAAGGTTTACAAGAGCTGCTACATATGGCTTAGCATACTCTGCAATCTGATCTGCATCAGCGAAGCTATCAAGTACAGATGTATCTGTATTAAGCTCAACACCTGCAAATTCAAGAGCATTAGCTACAAGTACCATCATATCCTGTCTTGTAATAGTGCTTTCAGGACCGAAGTTACCATCACCATAACCTGTAGCAATACCTGCTGCCTTAGCTATAGCAAGAGCATCTGCATAGTAGCTGCCTGTAGCTACATCATCAAAGTTGTCATTTGTAGAATCTGTAAGACCAAGAGTCTTAACAAGCATTACAATGAAGTCTGCTCTCTTGCTGTAGGCATCAGGAGCAAAGGATGTAGAGCTTACACCGCTTACAATACCTGCAGAAGCAAGCTTGTTAATAGACTCAACTGCCCATGCACGACTTGCAATATCGGTAAAGTTTACACTGTAAACGCCCTCTGTAGGTGGAGTTACAACTACACCACTAGGAGTTACAAAGTACTTAGCCTCTGTAGTAGTCTCAGTTACATTCTCTGTATCAGTAACAGTAGTTGTTTCAACTGCTGTACCGGAAGCCTTGTGTGATGAACTACCGCTTCCACCTGAACTACTGCTTGAAGAACCGCCGGAACTACTTGGAGCCTTAGTTGTTGTTTCTGTTGTTGTTGATGTAGTTGACTCAGTTGTGTTCTCAGTTGTTACATCTGATGGGTTTTCTGGATAATTAACAATATCTTCCTCATCATGAACATATTCATCAACACGTGCAAGGAAGTCGCCTAATATAAACTCACCATTTGCATCTTTAGAATATCTTCCGTTTGTTAAAGAAACAGACTTATCTACACTCTTAAAGAAATCATCGGTAATAGTTTCACCAAGACTGTTTGTTCCTTCCCAATAGTTAGACTCACTGATAATAGGTGTAGCACTGTGGTTACCACCTACAGGCCATATACCGTCTGCACCAACAGTTTCGCCGTTTGCAACGAAATCATCAGCCTGTACATCATCACCGCTTGCATTCAGATATGATACACAACCTTCAAGATCATAATTATAATTTCTTCTTGAAGAATCTGTACTTGTATAAAGGTAGAAGCCACGACCACCATTCTTATAGCTTATAAAGTTCCTGATCTTAATAGCAGGATTTGCATTTGTGGTAATACCATTTGCACCATTCTCAAATGCAATACAATCCTTTAAGTAGTGCTGTACAGATACACTCTCACCACCCATCTTGAAACCATTGTTACCGCCTCCATTGTAGGAAGTAGTAGAACCGTCAGGATTGAGATAGTTACCATTGTCGTATGATACACATTCCTCAAGAGTAACAGGACCTATAGCACCTGTACCCATCTTAGTGTATGCATCATAACCATCATCAAGATTGTTGTGAGAAATACATCTCTGGAATATATTACCATAACCAACTGTAAGCTTAAGTCCAAAGCCATCGGCATTAATCTTAGATGGATCACAGTTATTATATGATTCACAATCCTTAATTACATTATATGCAGGCCACTGATCAACATTAATGTTGCTGTCAGAACTTCTGCTTATCTGGAAACCTGTATCACCATTGTCATAGAAATTACAGTCTTCAATTAAACAATGATTACCTGCCAGAAGGAATGGCTTAAGATTATCACCTGAATTAGTAAAGTCAATGCCCTTAATATGCCAGTAGTAACCATCAAGAGTCATACCCTCATAATTATCCTGCATATCAAAAATTACAGTTGCTCCATCATCTGCGCGGAGAGTCTTCCAGTGACCCGGTGCACCTGTATTTGCAAGAGGTATGGCAAATGCCTTAGTCATCTTATATGTACCTTCAAGAGCAATTACTTCCTTACCCATATCTACAAATCCTACAGCTGAATATACATCGAGAGGATTTTCTCTTGTACCGTCACCATCAACTGTACCATCAGGTGAACAGTAAAGTACATCATAGTCGGTTATTCTGTCTCTATGAGTTACATCAAAAGTAGTTACTATTTCGTCTGTACTTGTAATTGTATCAGATGCATTTGGCTTATAAAGCACTGTAAACTTATTTACAGAATTTGGCTCTAATGTTACAGGAAGTGAAGAACTCTTAGAAATAGGTTCATCTCTGTAAATAACCTTGCCGTTTTGCTGAACAGTCACAAGACCACCAAGGCGGTTTGTAACCTTCAGGCTTAAATTATAGTTAGTCACTGTTGAATAAGCAGATGACTGAAGAGCAATGGCAGGAGTGGTAAGTGAATCTTCCTGATTGCTGGTAATAGGATCTGTTGCAGGATCCGTCTCATGTAAATCAATATTAGAAACAGTTATATCTGCCCATCTTGCTGCAAAGAAACCAACATAAATGGTATCTTCATTCTGTGTAGTAAGGAAGCTAAGGTCTCTATCATCAGTAAAATACTGATATGTTTCCATTTCCTTACCGGTCTGATAATCATAGCAGCTTGCATACATACCGCCATTTATTTTTGTAAGAGTTACTCTATAACGATTACCTCTTGCAGGGAATGTTTCAGAAACGGCAAATGGTCCAACCTTTTCAATGTTGCTGTTTTCTGCATCATATGAGTAAACACCAGTTCTCATAACAAGATTTATCCTGTTAATCTTAGTGTTTTTCTCATAGCTTAATGCTGTTGGATCTGTTGGCCAGCTTGTACCGCTGTAACCGCCTGCAATAACCATATTTGATGAAAAGTTAAGCTTGATATTGTTAGGTATAGGCTCACCGTTTTCATCAAGTAAAGCCTTATCAGTCTTAACTGTCATATCTGTAGCATCACCGTCTTCAAGCTTATCTGGATCTGGAATAAGAGGAATAACATCTCTTGCCATAATACCGAAAGCTTCCTGACCGTTACGTTGTTCATCATTATTGTCATGTTCAAGATAATCATTTACAAGAATATCAGCTGAAACAGTAAAGTTCTTTGTTCCATCAACTCTTGTATAATAATATGCAATACCATCCTGATCTGCAGTAATCTTACCTGCACCATTCCATGAGCGAACATTTACAGAATCAACATTGCCATTTTCATCCAATATTTCGGTAATTGGATTTGAGCTTGCAGTAGCAGAGGCACCAAAAGCAACAGACTTCCAGAAATGTGTCTTTTCCTCTGTTATTGTTACAGAAAGCTCAACTGCCTGAAGACTAGTATCATTAGGTACTATTCTTACAGTAGTAACACCTGGAGTTGTGTTATCAAAGTTACTTAAATCTACTGTATATGCATCAGTTAATTCAAGATCATCATTTGTATAGAGAATACCCGCCTTCATACCATCAGTAGTAAAGTTCTCACCTACCTGATATGTAGTCCTTGGATATTTTTCCAGCATAAACATTACCGGTCTCTTCTCTACTACAGAAACATTAAATGTAGTAGTAAATGTAGGGTCATATACACACCTTACAGTAACTGTGGCAGTACCAATTTCTGATGTATCAGCAGGAAGAACCTCATACTCATCGTCTTCAAGAAGAGCATATCTGCTTTCACCTGTTGCATTTGTATAAACGCCACGTACAGTCATTCCGGCAGGATTAACTTCATCACCCGGTGCATATGTTGTATTAGTTGGCATATTGCCCATTATAATACCGGAAAGGGTATAGTCCTCAACAGTTATATTAAAGCTTGCCTCACCATCAGAAGCATCAATGGTATCTGTAGGTGCATGCTTAACTGTTACAACATGTTCACCAACATCATCCTTGGTAAAACGGTAACTTGCATCAATTTTCTTTTCTCCGATGTAGAATTCGCAATCCTCATCAGTAAGAGTCATTGTCAAGCCATTACTGTATTGTGCAACAGCCTCAAAAGCGGCTAATGAAAATCTCTGACCAACATAATAGTTTGTATATACAGGAGCTGTTTCAATTTCTATACCTGTACACTGGGTACCATTTACTGTATATGGTATATCTACAGTATAAGCACCCTTATTAAGTGTCATGACCTTATTACCCTTGGTATCTGTATCAAAGCCAGTTACAATATAGTCTTCAATAAGACCTGAAGTACCGTCTGTATATGTTGCCATAACCTGAAGACCTGTTAAATCCATAGCATCGCCTACGGTGTAAACAGTCTTATCAGGCATCTGGGCAACAGAAATACCTGATACAATACGGGTTTCAACATCATAACTAACATTACTGAAAGTAATATCTGCATCACGAGCTATGTACATACCTAAGTATATTGTATCTGCAAAATAAGGCATGTCATCTCTTGTTGCAAGCTCTGCTGTATTGTAGGAGTATTCTATTCCATCAACAGCTACTCTTACTGTATCACCTGACTTCTGGATTTCCATTTCAAATGGTCCCATATCACTACCGTTAGAAGTTATAGGTAATCCTTCAATAAGATTTTGATCAGCTGTTCTTACACCATTATATCTATGTATAGATGTAATGGCTGAAGTAGCTGTAGCATTACTCTTCCTATAAGATCCAAGTATAACTCCATTTGTATAGGTCTTTGGTGGAGTAGCTGCCTTTGAATAAAGATCATCAAAAACAAACAAACCGAAGGACGACTGCTGTGTATTTGATGAACCCATTGAATTATAGGCATTTACCGTAACTGTTGCACTGAGTGTAAAGTCAGCAGTTGCAGGTGCCTCAAATGCATAGTAAGCAAGAGAATCCTCTGAATTACTCAACTTACCTATACCATCTTTAAGGGTGCGCATTCTTATGCCATCATCTGTAAGCTGATATGAAACATCGTCTGCCTGGTCATCAACACCGGTCCAACCGGTTATCCAACCATCAAGTGCCATTGCTTCAAGATCTGAATCAGATGTATTTACCTCGGCAGCAGCCTCAGATGTGACAACATCGGATTGAGTCTCAGCAGCAACAGGGTTACTTACTGAAACATCCCCCGCCATAACGTTTGAAGGAACTGCAGTTAATGTCATAACTGTAGCCAACAATAACGCTGTGGCTCTTGTCTTTTTCATAAAAAAACTCCTTTCAAAATTTATTTTGGCATTGCCTTCCATAGAATATAGCCAAATACCTGCCCCGGGCCGATAAAGGTTACATAATACGGTCAGCTTATGCATCATACATTAATTATACTGATAATCTGCAAATTTTGCAAGTAGATAATTAAATAAAATTATTAACGCTGACGGGTTACCTTATGTTTTCGATACAAAAGTTAAGCACAAAGCACAACAAAGGAAAATAATTGTAAGTTCAAAATCATATAAAGGTATTATTTTTTCTATAATTTAAAGGAGAAATACCCTTTGAACGTCTGAATAAATCTCCGAAATAATTACTATCATTAAAACCACAGTCAGAGGCTATCTCAGTTACGCTCTTTTTTGTTTCAAGAAGCATAAAAGAAGCCTTCCTCAATCTTACATTTATCAGATATTCCTTATATCCGAAGCCCGTACATTCTTTAAACTTCTTTGAAAAGTACGTAGGGCTCATATTAACCTGGGCTGCCACCTTTGAAAGTGTAAGTTCACTGCCGTAGTTATTGGAAATATACCTTGCAGCTTCCTGTATAAGGCTATCTGATGTATCCAGCTCTGTACCACTGTTATCATATGGAAAGTCAAGACATCTTATCAGAAAGATAATAATCTCCTGAAGATGATTTTTAATATTTATGTCCCTGAATTTATCATTTCCGTTAAATTCTGCATAAAGCAGTTCAAAAAGGGAGTTTACATAGTCCCTCTTACTCTGAGGGATGGTAACAACAGGTTTATTTTCAAAGGTTTTTTCAATAAGATTATCCCCCTCCATATCAGAAAGATCGGTAAAATACTCTCCTGAAAAAATCACATTGTATCTCTCATGGGAAAGATTGTTAAGGTAAGTGGTACGATGAAGCACACCCCTTGGTATAACAACCACGTCACCTCCATTAAGATTGTATATACTGTCCTCGACGAAAAAACGCCTTGTCCCTTTAATAAGGAAATAAATTTCATAATCCTTATGGTAGTGGGAAGAATTCATTTCAAAGTAAGGTTCCCTTTTCTTTTTTGACATTTTAAAATTTGCTGACACGTTAATCCTCCTTTCTTGAATTTAATTATATCATAATTTCAGCAAAAAAACAGTACTTTTTAGCTAATACAGTAAAAAATTCCTTGTAAGCATGGTTTTTTTACTGTAAAATATCTACTATAAGGAGGCAAATAGAGTGAAAACAAAATATTCCGCCAATACAGCCAGAAAAAATTCCGAACAAATTCTTTCTGGCAGTCTTAATAAGGCTATTCTTGGGCTTGCAATCCCTATTGTAGTCAATAATTTTATTCAAACCATGTACAATCTTACCGATACCTACCTTTTAGGTAAGCTGGGTACTGATGAAATGGCCGCTATATCACTTGTATCTCCTGTACAGAATATTATCATTAATTTCGGTCAGGGTTTTACTCTTGCAGGCGCCATACTCATTTCACAATGTGTAGGTGCAAGGGATGATGAGGATGCCAGATCCATGGCAAACCAGCTTTTCATCTCATCCGTCACATTCTCCATAACTTTTGCCATTTTATGTATATTGTTTGCACCCTTTATAATTGCCTGGCTGGGTGCTGAAGGCAAAGTTTATGACTACGGCTGTACATATCTACAGGTAGTATTGACAGACTTGCCGTTTTTGTTTATGATTAACTTGTTTGCAGCAGTTAATCAGGCTCAGGGAGATACAATCAGACCCATGAGACTTAATATGCTTGGTGTTATCATCAATTTATTTTTAGCACCTCTGTTTATACTGGTATTCAGATGGGGTGTAGGCGGTGCAGCCCTTGCCACTATGCTGGCTAAGGTTCCATGTGCCATTATTGCTATTAAGGATCTGGTAAAAACCGACAAACTTGTTTATCTTGAATTAAAGAGGGAAAAACTTAAACCTCAGCCAGATAAAATAAAACGTATAATTAAGATCGGTCTACCTACAGCAGTGGGAGGCAGTACAATGCAGCTTGGTTTTTTGCTTATGACCAAGAACGTGCTTGAATACGGCAACTCGGCAATGGCAGCCTATGGTATAGGCAACAGAATAAACAGTATAATTACCATGCCATCCACCGCATTCGGCTCAGCAACTGCTACCATCGTAGGACAAAATATAGGTGCAGATCAACCTGACAGAGCAGAGGCAGCTTATAAAAGAGCAAGGCTTATGGCTGTTATTTTCCTTTTTATCGGAGGTATGATAATTTCCCAAAATGCTGTTTCTACAGCAATGGTAAGTATATTTTCATCAGATGCCGAGGTAATCCCAATGGCAGCTGACTTCCTGTCTATAATGGCATTTTGTTGCTGGACTAACGGTGTGTATGATACCACCAAAAACTACTTTAATGGCAACGGAAAAACACTTATTACCATGGTAGTTGATGCAGCAAGACTATGGATATTCAGATTTATGACTTTGTTTATTTTCAGTTACTTTTTCAAAATGGAAGAAAGAAGCGTTTGGTTTTCGGTTGTTGCAAGTAATGCACTGGCGGCACTTGTGCTTTGGGTGCTTTATAGATACAACATCCGTAAAAAGGCGCTCATTAAAATATAACCCTACACTTCCATGGAAAGACGTATGCCCCGAAACATCGGAACATAGAAGCTTTGGGAACTTTCTTCAAGACGGTCTGTCACTTGGCAACCGTCTTTTTTCATACAAAAAAGCACTCCCGAAGGAGTGCTTTTAATTAATCAAATATTGACATAAGTGCTATTACATCTTCAAGAGTTTTATTATTACCCTCATTATTGTCCGTAAATTCTCCAACGGACATACCGGAAACCAGCTTAAGAACAAGAGCAGCATCCACCTTATTTATATAATTATCATTATTGTAATCGTAAAGCTTATTTACTGCCTTAATTGATGTATCTTTCTTTGCCACAGCAAAACCATCAATGGCAATAGCTGATAATGTTCCTTCAATATAGTTACTGTCAGATACTACAGCAATTACACTATCCTTTTCAACATTTCCTGTAATGGTCACAGGAAGATTTTTATCTGTAAGATCCCCTGTTACATTAATATGCTTACCCAGCGGTATACAAATATCATCCTCAACACTGTCAAAACCAGATACAGTAACGCTGCCACTGCCATTTATATAAATGGCATCTCCGTTACGTCCTGTGTTGTTACGTATAATACCTCCACTAATTGATATTGAACCGTTTGAAATCCATGCAACACCACCATTACTGTCACAAAGATTATTTTCAATGGTACCTCCGTTTATACTGAGTTTTGAGGTATGGTCAACGCAGAAAGTACCACCGGAAGATGGTGCGTAGTTACCTGACACAACGCCATCATCTACAATAACAGAGGCATTATTTTTAACCATAACAGCACCGCCATAGCTATCACATTGATTATTTATGATATAACCATTTTTTATAATCAGTTTTGAGGTATTTAACGCCATCACAGCTCCACCTGCATTGCCATAACCTGAAGTGTTATGATTATTTTGTATTATACTTCCACCATCAAGAGTCATAATTGCGGAATTACGTAATGTTATTGCAGGAACAGATGCACGTATTCCTGTATTGCCCTTATAACGGTTAGTGGTCTGGTCAAAGTTTCCACTGGTCCAATCTGCACCACCGTCTATTATCACATTATCAATGGTAATTGTACCATTGCTTATATCAAACATGGCAGATGATGCAATATCAGCCCCTCTTTTAATGGTAAATGTATTATTATCCTTAGACCTGATCGTCAAATCCTTATTAATGGAAACAGAGGAATCTGAAAGAGTAATATCCCTTAAAAGTTCAACAGTATCGCCCGATGAAGCTGCCATAACAGCCTCTTCAAAGGTACTATATCCCACATTATTTATAACAGCCTGATAGTCACCTATCATAATACGTACCACATCTGTATAAATTGTAGCAGAGTTAGCTCCGCTTACCGTAGCGTAGTAATATCCTGACTGCGACGGAATATATGAGGCAGTTACCGCATCTGATATCATCTCATCTGTATCCCTGTTTATTCTGCCATCAATACTTCTGTACCATTGATAAACCGGCTCAGTACCATCGGACATTTCTGCTGAAACAGTCAATGGTTTAATATTATCTCCAAATGTATAGGCAGCAGATACCGGCTGTACGTTAATAACCGGATTAACATCAAAAACCTTTACAGTAAACGCTTTTGCTACGTCAGAGTCATTAATTCTTATTACTATAGGCTTTTCACCTGCAACACTACTGTCAAAACCCGAAATATCAATGGTATACTCTGACTCAAAAAGCTTTCTTGTACTGCCATCATTCAAAACAGCAGATATTTCCATACCTGTAAGATCAATCTCCGAATTTAATCCGTATTCAGTATTGTTAGGCAAAGCATCTATATTTATATCACGTATACTATCTATTGAATAAGTCTTATCCTCAAAAAACTCAAACATAGCTGCTGAGCCAAAGTTACCATAAGCCTTACTTCCTACCACCTTTACATATTTGGTGTAAACAGGCTCATCAAAGGTAAGCGTCTTTTTACTGTTGTTTTCTCCCCAGTTTGCGGATGCAGAAAGAGTCCATTCAATACCATCAAGACTGGTGTATACATCACACTGGGTAAATACACCGTTAAGTCCGGACTGTCGTGGTGTATAGTCAAAACCGCTTAAATAAACCGGCTCTGCAAACTGGCTGGTTATATATCTTTCATTATCACCACCGCTCCAGCTTGTATGCCATATAGTATTAATATTACCGTCAAGAGCATTTTGGGCATTACCACTATGTGCTGTATCCTCCGTTGAACAGCCAACAAACTGAACTCTGTCAAGGGTAATATATGCACGGTTGTCCGGATGGATATCCTCACTAAATACAAATTCAGATGGTTCTCCTGCAAGCTGATTTCCCGTGGCAGCATTGCGCACCAGTATAGTCTGATTTCCTGTAAACCTCACGCCATCAAGCCTTTTCCATTCTATACCACCATCATCAGAATATTCCTGTGTATTATTGGCACCTATCAACCTGTTTTCATTATCATTTAAGTATACCTGTCCGACTTTTGAACCATCAATAATATCAATAGCATAATAATCACTGCTTCCCTGCAGCTTAACAAGTATATCATTTTCGGAATTAATAGACTTTATTTCTTCATCACTGAGCTTAACAGAGGGAACCATACCTGCATCAATCCATTCCGAACCACCGTCGAGGCTGTAAAGAAGATGATTTGAGGTGTTGGCAAAATCACTGCTTAATATAATTTCACCCGGGTGATCACCATCAAATGAAAAACTGGCAAGGCTGGTATCATAATTACCTAATATATAATTAGCCATGGTACGACAAGCATTGTTCTGAAGCACATTATCAGGTGTTGCCAAAGTTGCCCTTCTGAGAGAGGCATTTGCATAGGATGTAAGATCTGCTATTGCAGTCTGTGTAGTCAATGCAGGCTGAATAAGATTTTTAAGCATATCATACATAGGCAAAGGATAGTAGGTAAAGTTTTCACTTATCCTCTTAGCCAAAAGGAGCATATCTTCTTCAGTTGCATTGTTATTTTTATAAAGCCCGATAAGACCTATCCATGCATCTGCATTAAGCTTCTGTACCGAAATTGCTTTTTCATAGAACTCCTTAGCCGTAGCAAAGTCATACTCATAAAACCTTGCCAGCCTGATATAGTCTTCGGCTGTCACAAGTGCCTCGTAGTCATCTATACAAGCCTGTGAAAGAAGTACATATGCCACTCTGTAATTATTATTCCATACCTTTGCAAATGCCGTTCTGTCACTTCCCCAACCTAAAGGCAATCTTTCACCCTTTTCAGACTTGGTCCATCCTGAAATATCGTTATATATATCCCATACTGTAGGCGACGAACCATCTGTCACACTTGCATCATTAAGCCTGTAACGCAGATAAGCAGCATGTCCCGGCTGACCGATTACAACAGAGGGCACACCAAAGGCTGTCATTATGTTTGAGCCTGTCTTGGAAATACCACCGCAGACTGCTCCCTCCTCAAACACTATCCAAAGCCTTGGATTTCCTGACTCATAGGTAATATCAATATCAAAATCGTCATCATCGTCCACAGCCTCTGTATTTACCAGATGATACTTGGACTGCCATGATGCCTTGTTTGCATCAGAATAATACTTATCCAGATAATACTGGTATCCAAAGGTGTATCTGATATAATCATAGGGATTAGCTTTAAAGCTGCCTATATTAAGTCCATCAGGACGTATGGTATTGTACTGAGTCTTCCTTACATAGTAATTAAGCCACTCTATTTCCTCGTCATTGCTGATGTTATTCATGACCCAACGCATTTCTTCAACTGTAAGATTTTCAAACACCTCATTAAGAAGAAAACCATTTTCATAAAGTCTTTTATAAGCATTATACCTCTTGACAGGATCAGATACCTGTTTGCTGTCTAGCCAGTAGGTTACATTCTGAGCATGAGTCAAGGACAAGGTTATCAACATACGTTTATACAGCTCAGTATCCATATCCTCACTATAATTTGTATAAAGATCCAGCAACACCTTTATTGATGATGGATAGGAACCACCCTCCGGAGCACCACCGTTTACATACATATCAAGTGCATCAAAGTCGCTGAACAGCCACTGCAGTCCTTCTCGGTAAGCATCACTGTAATTTGCACACATCTGAAGAAAGTCATAGCCTGCATTATTTACAATGGTACGTTTATACAATGTGCTTCTCAAAGCCTGATCACTGACACTTACATCTGTCCCATAAGTTGCAAGCTCACTGTCATATTCTGCAACAGTCTGTATAAAACTGTAATTTGTATATGTAGGCACATAATCCGCTTTACAGAACATGGCATCTGCAAGTACCGAATGGTCATTACCGTCGTTACCGTTCATACCAAAATTAATCTTAAGATAGTTTGCCCGGGAAATATCCACATCCAGCTTATAAGCATTGGTATTTCCCTTAAGTGTACCGCTGGTAAGTGTTTCCGTCCATATAACATTGTCATCTGAGGTGGACACCTTAAGTACAACACCGTCTCCCAGATTTCCCTTTGAAGCATCCACACCTGCATACCCCACAAACCTTGTAAAGCCCTCAGCCTTCAGTCCCCGCAAATCATATACAAGCTCCGAGGGTGCATGGACAAAAACTCCCTTAAAAAACTGCTTTTTTACGTCATCTACAATAAGAGAGATAAACTGTCCCTGCAAATTTTTGTCGTACTGCATGGTGGAAAATCCCACCTTAGAGCTTATAAGCTCACCGTTTACAAGGTCAGACGCATAGACCCTGTCACTACCATAGGAATATTCCGTACCCGCATTTACAGCAGTTTCCGTTGTTGCTGCAAACGCAATATTCTGTACCGCAAGAATTATTCCCAAAGCAAATAAAACAACCCTTTTCTTGAAATTCACATTCATCCTCCTTTTTAAATATTTCCCTCCCCACCCATAGGATAATTTAATTCTATCATATACTAAAAGACAAAATCAAGGTAATATACACTATTACCATAATAAGGAAAAAAGCTTGACTATCGTCATCACACGAATGTCAAGCTCTTTATCATCATTTTATTTTTTAGCTTTTGGCAGTTCAATTACAGGCTTTTTCGCCGGGCGATAGAGTACAATCTTGCGGCCTATCACCTGCACCACATCTGAATGTGTACGCTCTGATATTATACCACTTATATCACGTATATCCTCCATGCAGTTGTCCAGTATATTAACCTTGATTAGCTCCCTCGCTGCAAGGGCTTCCTCCACAGAAGCAACCACCTCAGGAGTAGCACCGCCCTTACCTATCTGCACAACAGGTGTAATGGAAGCTGCCATTGAACGCAAAAACGCCCTTTGTTTACTGGTAAGCATAATGTACCTCCTATTAATGATAGAATTCAAATTCCAGGTCATAAATTTTTACAGTATCGCCATCCTGGATACCTCTTTCCTCAAGTGCATCTATAATACCACGGTCACGCATATACTTCTGTAAAAAGGCAAAGCCCTTTTCAGTTTCAACATTGGTATAGCCTATCATCTTTTCTACGCCGACACCTTCTACCACATAATAGTGTTCACTATACTGAGTAATGGTATATGGCTCGTTGTCCGGCTCTGCCTCGTCAAATTCCTCATAATCCTCTTCAAAGACAATATCCTCGGGGTATTCCTTCAATATCTCTGCCACCTTGCCCAGAAGCTCGTCAAGACCTGTATTTGTGGCAGCGGATATAGGAAAAACCGGTATACCCTTTGGTTCATACTCTGCCTTTATTCGTTCATAATTTTCCTCAGCTTCAGGCAGATCCATCTTGTTTACGGCAATGACCATAGGACGCTGTGAAAGGCCTTCCTTATACATCTCAAGCTCATTATTTATCTTCTCAATATTTTCTAGTGGATCAATACCCTCAAGGGCAGCACCATCCACTACATGAATAAATACCTTTGTACGTTCAACATGCCTTAAAAACTCATGTCCCAGGCCTATACCCTCACTTGCTCCCTCAATAAGTCCCGGTATATCAGCCATTACAAAATCCTCACCCCAACGACTGCGTACCACACCCAGATTTGGTGTAAGGGTAGTAAAGTGATAGTTGGCTATCTTTGGATTGGCATTTGTTACCATAGACAAAAGGGTGGACTTACCTACATTAGGGAAACCTATAAGTCCCACATCTGCAATAAGCTTAAGCTCAAGGATAACGTCGTATTCCTTTGAGGTACGTCCCCTTTCTGCATACCTGGGAGCCTGACGTGTAGGTGTAGCAAAATGCTGATTGCCCTTACCGCCCTTACCGCCACGGATAATAACCTTCTTCTCACCATTGAAGGTAAAGTCAGCCATAACCTTGCCACTTTTGGCCTCACGAACCACTGTACCTACAGGTACACGTATCACTATATCCTCACCGTCTGCACCTGTACAGTTGCGTTTACCGCCGTCCTGACCTACTCCTGCCTTGAACATACGCTTGTATCTGAAGTCCATAAGGGTATTAAGTCCGCTGTCAGCCACAAAAACAACGTCGCCACCCTTACCGCCGTCACCGCCATCAGGTCCGCCGTTTGTAACATATTTGGCGCGAAAAAAACTGACTGCACCATTACCGCCGTTACCACCCTTTATATGAACCTGTACTCTATCAACAAACATATAGGGTCTCCTTTCTGATTTTTTACTATAGTTGAAAAAAGGGAAGCCAAAGCTTCCCTCTCATTTAATGCAATAAATTACTCAGCAACAGGATAAACAGAAACCTGCTTCTTATCCTTGCCCTTTCTCTCATACTTAACTCTACCGTCAACGAGAGCAAAAAGTGTATCGTTGCCACCCTTGCCTACATTAATACCCGGATGAATCTTAGTACCTCTTTGAGTATAAAGAATGTTGCCTGCCTTTACAACCTGACCGTCAGCACGCTTAGCACCTAAACGCTTGGACTCGGAGTCACGACCGTTCTTAGTAGAACCAACACCCTTCTTATGAGCAAAAAACTGAAGGTTAATTCTTAACATTATCTTGCACCTCCTGATCAAATACCTTTAAATCATTGTTATAATCAAGTTCGATTTGTTTTAACCCTAATACCAGTGAGTCCAGCAAAAGACGAGCTCTGTCGTCCTTGCCATTATCCTCAAGATAGGGAAGCGTAAACAGCATATCTCCTCCCTCCTGGGATGCATCGAGGGAAAAATCCAAGTCAGTAAACTGCTCAATACTGTTTACAGCATTGATACATAAAGCCGATACAGCAGAACAGACTATAGGGTCACCATGGCCTTCTATCCTGAAGCCACATACATTACCCGATAAATTGCGACTTATATATGCCTTTATCATAATCAACCGTTAATCTTTTCGATCTTAAGCTTTGTAAATGGCTGTCTGTGACCGTTCTTCTTGTGGAAGCCCTTCTTAGGCTTGTACTTATAAACGATAACCTTCTTAGCCTTACCGTCGCCTATAACAGACGCCTTAACGGAAGCACCGCTTACTGTAGGAGCGCCGAAGCTTACCTTATCGCCGTCGCATACAGCTAAAACATTTTCAAAGGTATATTCAGAGCCTGCCTCAACACCAAGCTTTTCAACGGTGATAACGTCACCCTCAGATACCTTATACTGCTTTCCACCAGTTTCGATAATTGCGTACATCTACGTACACCTCCTTAAACCAGAACTCGCCGAAATCGGTGCGGATAAACCGACTTTAACCTATTCGTGCGGCTAACAGACATTATTCTACCATATACTTCCCACCATGTCAACAGCAAATTTCAATTTTTATAACCCTTTTTATGTCTGAATAATAGCACTATTCCTGCTTCTCTATCAGCTCCGAAAAACTTATTATACTTCTCCCTGCAGCAGCCTTTATTTTGTCCCAATCCTTACTTGACTTTGGTTCAAACACAGCCGTTGTATACATACCAGCCGAGTCTGCACTTAATATAGCCGGTAGAATGTCCTCATATACACCACATTCAGGTGGCTCTGCCTTAAGCATTTTTGCACAATTTACAAACATATCCGGAAACTGCTTACTGCGCATTCCCATACTTCCGTCAACAAAAGCATCAAAAAGATCATATATACCGCTTTTTTTAAGTACAGGGGTATAAAATTCAGGAGATGAAGATGTGGCAAGCCCTATCTTTATACCCTTGTTTTTAAGGATGCGTATATATTCGGCGGCAAAGGGCTTTAATATAACATTTGTTTCATATTCCCTGAGAGCTCCTTCCTGCCACTCCTTAATTATATCCTCAACACTGTCGGAAAACCCATACTCATTTTTTGTAAATACGGCTCCGTCACGCATATTTAGTGTACTTATCTTTTTAGTATAGTCAAAGGGAATATCCATATGCCTCTTTTTGAAAAATTCCCTGTCAACACTCTCCCATACATAACAGGAATCGGCAATAGTGCCATCAAAGTCAAATATTGCAGCCTTCATTTTTGTCTCCTTCTGTTAATCCTGAAAAAATCCTTCATCAGTTTTGCACATTCCTCCCTCATAATCCCCTCTGTTATATCTGCCCTATGATTGAATCTGGGTTCATCAAGGAGATTGTATATAGAACCGCAGCAGCCTGCCTTATTATTTCGTGTACCAAATACCACCCTTGGTATACGTGCCTGAAGGATAGCTCCGCTGCACATGGGGCATGGTTCCACAGTTACATACAGTGTACAGCCTTCAAGGCGCCAGTCTCCCATATACCTGCACGCTTCATTAATAGCTATTATCTCTGCATGGGACAAAACGTTACCGTCTGTCATACGTCTGTTGCAGCCTCTGCCTATGACCCTGCCCTTATATTCAATAACACAGCCTATGGGTACCTCATCAAGGTCATAAGCCTCCCTTGCCTTTGCAAGTGCCAGAGACATGTAATATTCATCCATCTTTTTTACTTCCTTATAAAAAATATTGCAATTACTCTATTGGAATGTTATACTATTTACATAATTCTGTCAACCATTACGGCTGATAATTATTAATAAATACGTCAAATTTAATAAACGGAGGGGTAATATTATGCCAACATTCACAATGACACAAAAAAGAGGCGGTTATGAACCTGCTGAAGTAGATGCCTATATCAACAGCCTGGATCAGCAACTTAAAGAATATGAGAGAAAGGCATCTGCTATAAATAATGCCATCATCAGTGCTCAGATGGCATCCGACAAGATGATAAAGCAGGCTAATGCAGAGACCTCCGAGCTTATAAAAAAAGCTAAGGATGAAGCCGCTGAAATTGTACAAAAAGCCAAGGATGAGGCTGACACCATAATCAAACAGGCAAACGATGAGAAGGAAAAGATTATGGTCGAAGCCAGGAAGTACTCTGCTGCCATTGCAGAAAATGCAACTGAAGAAATTGATCGCATTCACTCTACTATCGCTGAGCAGAAGTCCAGTTTAAACAGCTTGACTATTGAATATAACACACTTATAGAAAAATACCTGAAGGCAATAGACAGTAATATCACCCAAAAGCTTACTTCTGACCTTGACAAAATAGACTCTATGGTAAGCGAATGGGAAAAGAATGGATTACCAAAATCTCAATCTCAGGCATCAACTGCCAAAGCCCCTGCATATTCAGCTGTAAAGCCTGCGGAAACTGTTGAAAATAAACCGGAGACTCCAAAGCCATCACCATACAATACTTTACATAGCACTAATAATGAGACTATGAATGAGCAGCCAAAGCCTGTACAGCCAAAGTCATTTATAAAGACAGGCCTTGCAGGTGGCGGACTGGGGGGAATACCTGCAAGTTCGGGATATGGACTTAACAGGGAAAGACAAAGCCTGAGACCAAATATTAACTTAAACGAGGCACCAAAGGCTCCAGCACCTGCTCCTTCTGTAGAACCTTCAATGAACAATCAGCCAAAGCCTGCCGAAATGCCATCAGCCGAAGCACCTGTTAATACAGGTACAGCAAAGCCCGGTATATATAAGGTACCTAGTGAAGAAAACTCTGCTCCAAAGCCGGGCATTTACAAAATACCAAATGAGGAAAATGCTGCTCCAAAGCCAGGCATTTACAAAATGCCAAACGAGGAAAATGCTGCTCCAAAGCCAGGCATTTACAAAGTGACTGCTGACAATCACCTTTATAATGAGCACAATTCTTCAACTGCTGGAACATCTGCACCTAATATGTCTAAACCAGGTATTTATAAAGTAACTTCAGATGACAACTCAAATAACTGATATATAATTATAAAATGCGGTGTCAACCCTTTGGTTGCACCGCATTTTTTTACTCGTCAAATAACGGAGTTGAAAAATATCTTTCAGCTGTATCGGGAAGTACGGTAACTACTGTTTTACCTCTGCCAAGCTTTTTAGCTAGCTTAATGGCAGCAGCTACATTTGTACCACTTGATATACCGCACATAATTCCCTCCTTAGATGCAAGCTCCTGGGAGGTTTTGATAGCTTCCTCATCCTTAATTATACAAATATCATTATAAATATCTCTGTTTAATATTTTAGGAATTATGCCATCGCCTATACCCATCTGTAAATGGGTACCTATAGAACCACCGGATAAGACTGCTGCATGTTCCGGCTCAACAGCCCATATCTCTATATCCGGATTTTTTTCTTTAAGTGCCTCACCTATTCCGGTAATTGTGCCACCTGTTCCTATACCTGAGCAAAATCCATGGATAGGACCGTCTACCTGTTCCAGTATTTCAACTGCGGTTTTATTTTTCTGTACAGCTACATTTGCAGGATTTTCAAACTGCTGAGGAACAAACACATTTGGATCTTCCCTTTGCATTTTAAGGGCAAGATTCAGACACTGCTCAATACACTCACCTATATTGCCTGCATCATGTATCAATATTACTTCCGCACCATAGTGCTTAACAAGCTTTCTTCTTTCCTCACTTACCGAATCAGGCATAATAATCTTTGTTTTATAGCCTTTAACAGCACCTACAAGAGCAAGACCTATACCCTGATTACCGCTTGTTGGTTCAACTATAACGGTGTCCTTATTAATAAGTCCCTGCCTTTCAGCCTCACAAATCATATTGTAAGCGGTCCTTGTTTTAATTGATCCACCTACATTAAGTCCCTCAAACTTCACCAGTATCTGTGCACTTTCTTCATCCACCATACGATTAAGTCGTATCATGGGAGTATTTCCCATAGCTTCAAGTATGTTGTTATATACCACGATAATCACCTCAAAATACTATATTTACTGCTTGCAAACAAAAAATCATTTTTTTCTTTTATTCTTACGTCTTTCCTTAATGCCCTTGACAATCTCCTGAAGATCCTTGTTGTTAAGCTCCAATCCGGGGAAAGCATCCAGAATTCTTTTATGTGCCTTTGATACACGAAGCTTTTGTGCCGCCTCATACTTTGCATACATATCCCTGATTTTGTTAATTGCATCAAGCTTTTCTTTAGTAAAATCCCTGTCTGCAAACCTTGACTTAAGTTCTTCAATATTCAGTTCCTTAATAAGTCTGCGTCTTTCCTTAAACTTTGTTTTTATATCCTCGGTTAAAACAAGCTTTTCCCTAAGTTCATTTATGTCAATATACTCCCTGATATTTTCGGAGAATGTTTCGGCAAATTTATCCCATTCCGCTCTGATTTCAGACCTTGCAAGGGCAAGCTTTTCAACTACCTTTGTAAGGGAAACTATGTTACGTGCGGTAATTAAAGTATCTGTTCCTATAATAGCTAAAATCAACACTCCCCAGGCTTCGCCTATTAAAACAGGAATTTTGTCAATCAGAACATCAATCAAGGGAACCACAAATTCTATCATCAAAACCGAAAGGACACCCCATGCAATTGAAATATCAAGGCTTATTCTGCCTTGAAAGTTAAACTTTTTATAGGAGTAATCCCACCACTTTGCCTTAAAAATCTTTTCAAGACCTACAGCAGTCAGATATTCAAGTGCTGTAGTTATAATCATGCCAAATACAAAAAGTGCAGGTATATTGTTCTTAAAATCACTTAAAAGCAATATAACAAAACACATACCAAACCCATAAATAGGGCAGTAAGGTCCTGTAGCAAAGCCTCGGTTGACATAATATCCGCTTTTCAAGGAAACTCGAACAGTTTCCATCATCCAGCCCAGAAAGCTGAATATAATAAAATAATATGTCAAATAATATAGGTTTGTGCCTCCGATATGTATATTAAACATATATGCTCCTTAAAGACAGATTATCTTCTTTTTATATAAATTATTTACAGTAATCATAATACCGATTTTTGCATGATACCAGGTAAGTCCACCCTGCATATAAACAGTATATGGGGGCTTCATTGGAGCATCTGCGGAAAGCTCTATTGATGAGCCCTGCACAAAAGCACCGGCTGCCATAATAACCTGACAGTCATAGCCGGGCATATCCCATGGCTCCGGCTTAACATAGCTGTCAACAGCTGCACCCATCTGTATGCCTTCACAGAAGGCAATAACAGCCTCAGGTGTTTTCATTTGAATAGCCTGAACTATATCAGCCCTTTTTTCATCAGGCTCAGGCATTACATCAAAGCCAAGTTTTTTGAATATGGCAGAGGCAAATATCGCACCTTTAAGGGAAGCATTAACAACTCCGGGAGCAAGAAAAAGTCCCTGTATAAGAGATGTTATCACTCCAAGGCTTGGTCCTACCTCTCTGCCCATACCGGGAGAGGTAAGACGATAAGCGGAATTTTCCACATATTCTTCCTTACCTACTATATATCCTCCTACAGGTGCCAGTCCACCACCGGGATTTTTAATAAGAGAACCTACCATAAGATCAGCTCCTACATCAGTAGGCTCTTTAATGTCAGTAAACTCACCGTAACAGTTATCTACCATACATATAACATCAGGTTTAACTGACTTTACCTTTTTGATTATTTTCTCTATTTCTTCTACAGTAAGGCTGGGCCTGTATTCATATCCCTTTGAGCGCTGAATTGTAACCAACCTGGTCCTGTCATTTATTTTATCGGCAATACCATCGTAATCCACCCTGCCGTCAGGAAGTAAATCCACCTGATTATATGATACACCATGCTCTACAAGGGAACCTCTGACCTTTCTGACATGACCTATAACACTTTGCAGTGTATCATAGGGGGCACCAACTACCGAAAGCATCTCATCACCGTAGCGAAGATTACCGAAAAGTGCAACGGTAAGTGCATGGGTACCTGAAATAATCTGTGGACGCACCAAAGCCAGCTCTGTATGAAACACATCGGCATAAATTGACTCAAGGGTGTCACGACCAATATCATTGTAACCATATCCTGTAGATACATTGAAACAGCTTTCACTTAATCTGTTTTTCTGCATGGCTGCAAGAACCTTATACTGGTTATACTCCGTTATTTTATCAATCTCTGCAAACTTTTCCTTAACCCCTGCTTCACATTCAAGGCAGTAATCCACTACTTTTTCATCAATATTAAAATTGTCCTTTAAATACTTCTTTATTTCTTCCATTGTATTATTATAAAACTCCCATTTGTTTTGCTATAAACAGGGCGGCATCCTCACTGCTTTTAAAGCTGTCCATATCCACCCATATACCACTTACCTGATGTTTAAACCATGTAAGCTGACGTTTTGCAAAGTGTCTTGTGTCCCGCTTTAAAATGTTGACTGCCTCCTCAAGGGAACACTCACCTGCAAGATAGGCTATTATTTCTTTATATCCCAGACCCTGCATTGAAACAAGATTTCTGTCGTATTTTTCATAAAGCCCCTTAACTTCATCCAGAAGTCCTTCCCTAAGCATTTCATCAATACGGCAGTCAATCCTGTTGTAAAGGCAACCTCTGTCCATATTTAACACAAAAAAATCCACATCGTAATATGGCTTTTTTTGCTTTTCCTTTCTATTATGCTCCGAAATAGGCTCTCCTGTCAACTCAAAATACTCAATAGCCCGTATAACACGCTTTGTATTATTTATATGAATACTGTTACAGGCCTGGGGATCCACTTCTTTTAACCTTTCATAAAGGGCTTCTTTACCCTCTGTTTCAAGATATTGCTGTAATTTAAAACGCAGAGTATCATCCGAGCATTCCTCTGAAAAATCATTGTCATATACAAGGGCATTTATATAAAACCCCGTACCCCCTACAAGAACAGGGATTTTACCCTTTGTATATATTTCTTCAATATACTGTTTTGCCTTATTTTTAAAGACTGCCACCGAATACTCCTCGTCAGGATAAAGTTCATCCACCAGATAATGCTTTATTCCATCCATTTCCTCAGGCTTGATTTTTGCAGTCCCTATATCCATATATTTATATACCTGCATAGAATCAGCGGAGATTATTTCTCCGCCGATCATTTTTGCTAATTTAACGGAAACCGCTGTTTTACCGCAGGCTGTAGGTCCTGCAATTACCACCAAAGGTTTCTTTTTTATATCCTTATCAACCATGTTTAACCCTGTCCATACATTCCGCATACTTAGCGTCATTAAACTTTTCAAGGGAACCTACAAGATAACCTGTAATACGTCTTATTCTTTCAACAGGTTCTCCTTCGTCAACCCTTCTGCCACACTTAGGACACACATCATCTATTATGCCTGTATAACCACATACGGGATCCCGGTCAACAGGGTGGTTAATAGAGCCATAGCCTATGCCGCACTCCTTCATATAACGGATGATTTTTTCAAAGGCATCCACATTTTTGGCAGTATCTCCATCCAGCTCCACATAGGAAATATGTCCTGCATTGGTAAGGGCATGGTATGGAGCCTCTATCCTTATTTTATCTGCTGCCTTAATATGATAGTACACAGGAATATGGAAGCTGTTTGTATAATATGCCCTGTCAGTTACACCATCTATCTCGCCAAAAAGCTCTTTATCCATCTTGACAAATCTACCGGAAAGACCCTCTGCAGGTGTTGCAAGGAGAGAAAAGTTAAGTTTTGTCTTTTCAGCCTCATCATCCATACGTTTTCTCATATGTCCTACTATACGAAGTCCAAGCTCTCTGGCTTCTTCAGACTCACCATGATGCTTTCCGATAAGTGCCTTAAGACACTCTGCAAGACCAATAAAGCCTATGCTCAATGTACCGTGTTTAAGCACTTCCTCAAGGGTATCATCTATATTGAGCTTGTCACTGTCTATCCATACACCCTGACCCATAAGGAAAGGAAAATTCCTTACCTTTCTTGCAGCCTGAAGCCTAAAACGGTCAAGGAGCTGGTCAATACAAAGATCAATCATCTTATCAAGCTGCTCAAAAAATTCCTCTATATTACCATCTGCTTTAATGGCAAGACGTGGAAGGTTAATGGATGTAAAGCTTAAATTTCCTCTACCATAGGTAATTTCATTATTTTTATCATGTACATTACCTATTACCCTTGTACGGCAACCCATATATGAGATTTCTGTTTCAGGATGTCCTTCTTTATAGTACTGAAGGTTAAATGGAGCATCCTGGAAGGAAAAATTAGGGAAAAGTCTCTTTGCACTTACCTTGCACGCAAGCTTGAAAAGGTCATAATTTTTATCTCCTACATTAAAATTCTTTCCTTCCTTAACCCTGAAGATATGAATAGGGAATATTGGAGTTTCGCCATTACCAAGTCCGTCATTAAGGGCAAGAAGCACATTTTTTATTACCATCCTTCCCTCCTCTGTAGTATCAGTACCATAGTTAATGGAGGAAAATGGTGTCTGAGCTCCCGCTCTTGAATTCATTGTGTTAAGGTTGTGTATCAAGGATTCCATTGCCTGATATGTTGCCTTATCTGTTTCTTTAAGGGCATTTTTATAGGCAAGGCGCTGAATCTTACTGATCACCTTTTCGTAATAGCCCCTGGAAAGAAGTATATTTTTCTCAGCCTCCATATATTCTTTATAATTAGCTATTGAAAGTTCATAGCCCTGTTCAAAGAGACTGTCCTGTATTTCCTTTGCAAGGTCATCGGCATTTTCAAGATCAAAAAGCAACTCACAGTTACGGGCAAGATTAATCCTGTAATTTTTAATAAAAGTCTTTCTTACACCAAGGGCAAGGGCGTAGTCGAAGTTAGGTATGCTCTGTCCCCCATGCTGGTCATTCTGGTTAGACTGGATGGCTATACAAGCAAGAGCAGAATAGCTGGAAATATCATTAGGTTCCCTTAAAACTCCATGACCTGTATTAAAGCCGTTATGGAAAAGTTTAATAAGATCAATCTGGGTACATGTAGTTGTCATGGTCAAAAAGTCCAGATCATGTATATGAATATCTCCGTTACGATGAGCTTCGCTGTGTTCAGGCTTTAAAACATGGAGCTGATAAAACTGCTTTGCCCCCTCTGAGCCATACTTAAGCATGGTACCCATTGCAGTATCTCCATTAACATTGGCATTTTCACGCTTAAGGTTACTGTCTTTGGCATCACTGAAGGTAATATCCTCATATATCTTCATAAGCTGAGAATTTTTTTCCCTTATCTTACTGCGTTCTGCCCTGTAAAGTATATACTTCTTAGCAGTGGCAGCGTGACCCCTTTTCATAAGTTCCTCTTCTACAAGGTCCTGTATCTGTTCAACGGTAGGTGTATCCTTAAGATTATAAACAGCAGCCTCTACCACCTCGTCAGCAAGCTGCATACAGTATTCCTCACTGTGATAATCCTCTGTAGCATCAAATGCCTTTCTTATGGCATCGGCGATTTTTATCTTATTAAAGGCAACACGTCTTCCGTCTCTTTTTAAAATATCCTTTATCTGTAACTGATAGTTTTTTTGATTTAGCTCTATCATAGTACCCCTCCGTTGTCCCTACATTTAGTAATATTTAAAATTCATTATACTATATACAGTAGTAAAAGTAAACATATTTCCGCAAAAAAGTTGCACAGTTTTTCCTTTGTATATTTTACATAATATATTGGTAAGAGACAGGTAACTTCTTTAAAATTCACTGTATGATTGACTTACAGCTATTATGCAATATTTACATTTGGATTATCCTCCGTAAAATATCAAGGTACAATAGAATATTAGCAAATTAGCATCAGCTGCATGCAAAAATATTTTTTCACTCTTGCAATATCTATCCATATACAATATAATAAAATAAGTATGGGCTTTATCAGTCCTTAATCGTTTATGAACAAGGAGGAATAACTAATATGGCAAAGGGATTTGGCGGCTTCGGAGGTATGGGCGGCATGAATATGAACAACCTTATGAAGCAGGCACAGAGAATGCAGAAGCAGATGGAACAGGCACAGGCCGACCTTGAAACCAAGGAGTTTGAGGTTACAAGCGGCGGCGGTGCCGTTAAAGTAGTTATTACAGGTAAAAAGGTTATTAAATCAATAGAGATACAGCCCGATGTAGTTGATCCCGATGATGTGGAAATGCTTCAGGACCTTGTACTGACCGCTGTAAACGAAGCTATCAGGCAGGCAGATGACGCTGTTACAAGCACAATGGGACAGATAACCGGTACAGGTATACCCGGGGGACTGTTTTAATTACGGTCTGGAGTGAGCTTTAATGAACTATTATGGAAACTATGTAACAAGGCTCATAGAGGAGCTTTCAAGACTGCCAGGTATAGGTGGTAAAACTGCACAAAGGCTTGCCTTCTACATTCTGAATATGCCTAAGGAGAATGTGCAGCAACTAGCAAAAAGTATAATAGAAGCTAAGGAAAATGTAAAATATTGCTCCATATGCTGTAACCTTACAGATCAGGATCCCTGTTCTGTATGTAACAACCCAAAACGCAATCACAACATTATTATGGTTGTTGAAGAACCCAGAGATATGGCGGCATATGAAAAAACCAAGGAGTTTAACGGACTATACCATATTTTACACGGTGCTATTTCCCCTATGAAGGACATTACCGCTGAGGATTTACGCATTAAAGAGCTTCTTGCAAGGCTTAACGAGGATACCCAGGAGGTTATACTTGCCACAGGCACAAGTATTGAAGGCGAAACAACAGCCATGTACCTATGCCGATTAATAAAGCCTCTGGGTATCAAGGTAAGCAGGATTGCAAACGGAGTACCTGTAGGCAGTGACCTTGAATACGTTGACGAGGTTACCCTTTCAAGGGCACTTGAAGGCAGAAGGGAAATGTAAAATGAAAATTATTAAACCATATTATATAATAGAGGATGATATTGACCCTAAAAGAATGATGCTTGCCATTGAAAAGGCAGGCAGAACCTGCTATAAAAGTGAAGGCAGGATAGGTGATGGTTCCGCTGAAAAATTTATTGCAAACATAATAAAACGTGGTCACGAATCTGTCCTTGAGCATGAAAAAATAACCGTCAGGTTTATTTGTGACAGGGGTGTAACTCATGAGCTTGTAAGGCATAGAATAGCAAGCTACAGTCAGGAAAGTACCAGATACTGCAACTACAGTCAGGATAAATTCGGCAACGAGCTTACCTTCATCAAGCCATGCTTCTGGAATGAAGAAGATGAGCAATACAAGCTATGGCAGGACACAATGCAGTATATTGAAAATATGTACAACAAGCTTATTGCCTCTGGTGCTAAGCCGGAAGAAGCAAGAAGCATATTGCCAAACAGCCTTAAGACCGAGATAGTAGTTACCATGAATTTAAGACAGTGGCGTCACTATTTCCGTCTGAGAACAGCTCCTGTTGCTCACCCACAGATCAGGGAAATAAGCATAGCGCTCCTTAACGAACTTAAGGAAAAGTTGCCTGTTATTTTCGGCGATATATAATAAAAAACGACCTCCGGAGTAAAACCGGAGGTCGTTTTATTTATACACGAACTATGTAATTTTCCTTACGTGGCTTTGACTTTGGACACTCTGCAGCAGGATAGCCAAGGATACAATTTCCTACTCCTCTGTAATTTTCAGGAATACCCCACTTTTTAAGAAGCTCCTTACCCTCAGGTCTGTCAAAGGTTTCCCTTGCACGGTTTATCCAGCATGAACCAAGACCGATTGCATACGCTGCATTCATAAGATTGCCAAGGACAAGACTTCCATCCTCCACCCAGGTTGCCCTGTTGGTATCAGCAAGTACCACAACAACTGTAGGTGCTCCATAAAATGGATCCTTATCAACTCCCATAATATCGGCATTTATCTCAGACAAAAGTTTTATGGTAGGCTTATCCTGTACCACCACCATTATAGGTGACTGCATACCCATACCTGTAGGTGCATATTCGCCGGCCTCAAGTACAGCCTTCAGCTCATCCTCATTTATCTGTTCACTTTTATAGGCACGGCAGCTGCGTCTTGCCTTAAGATCGTCTATAGTTGACTTCATAAAATTACCTCCTTATCTTCTGATAGCTAAAGTATACTCTTATAAAGTTTGATTTTCAAGTCAAACTTTTTTGTAAAATTTTCGTAAATATTAATAAATAACGTAAAGAGAGGTAAGTACTATATGAACAGAGTTGTTGTAACGGGTATGGGAGCCGTCACACCCATAGGGAATAATGTAAATGAGTTCTGGGAAAGTATCAAAGCCGGAAAAGTAGGCTTTGCACCTATTTCAGGCTTTGACACCGAAAAATATTCTGCAAAGCTTGCAGCAGAGGTAAAGAACTTTGACCCTGCAACATATATGGATCGTAAGGCAGCAAGAAGAATGGACAGATTTTCACAGCTTGCAGTTGTTGCCGCTAACGAGGCAATAACCGATGCTGCCATAGATGTACTCCAGGAAAATCCCTACAGGCTGTCTGTTATTGTAGGCTCAGGAGTGGGAAGTCTGATGGGTATTGAACGTGAACACGAAAAACTTCTTGAAAAGGGACCCAAAAAGATAAATCCCCTCACTGCTCCACTTGTTCTTGGAAATATGGCCGCAGCAAATATAGCAATACAACTGGGCTTTAAGGGCAAATGTCTTGATACAGTGACTGCCTGTGCAACAGGAACCAACTCCATAGGTGAAGCATTCCGTTCAATTAAATATGGTGAATGCGACGTAGCTGCTGCCGGAGGAGTTGACAGCTCTGTAAGTCCTTTGGGAGTAGCCGCTTTTCAGTCATTAACTGCCCTTACCTCTTCCACTGACCCATACCGTGCCTCTATTCCCTTTGACAAAGAGAGAAACGGTTTTGTAACAGGAGAAGGAGCAGGTATACTTATCCTTGAAAGTCTTGAACACGCAAAGGAAAGAGGTGCAAAAATATATGCCGAGATAACAGGCTACGGTGCCACCTGTGATGCCAACCATGTAACTACACCCCTTGAGGACGGAAGCGGTATGGCAGAAGCTATCAGGCTTGCCCTTAATGAAGCTGAAATAAGTCCTGAAGAAGTTGATTATGTAAATGCCCATGGTACAAGCACCGTATATAATGATCTGTATGAAACAGTTGCCATAAAACGTGCATTTGGCAAAAAAGCATACGACCTCAGAATAAACTCAACCAAGTCCATGACAGGACATCTCTTTGGTGCAAGTGGTGCAGTTGAACTTATAACATGTATCAAATCCATTAACGAAAGCTATATACACCCTACCGTAGGACTTAAGGTTGATGACCCTGAATGTGATCTTGACTATACAAAGGGAGAAGGGATACATACAGATGTTAATATCGCCTTAAGCAATTCCCTTGGTTTTGGTGGGCACAATGCAGCTATAGTTGTAAGAAAAATTTAATAATCCCTGGTCAGAGTATTAAAATAAAAGGTTTGCATTTTTATCCGATTAATTGTATAATGAAAATTGCGCAGTCTATAAGGCTGTTGTATACAAATTATATGTCGGAGGTAATATATGGAAGAAACATTTATACAAATAATTAATACCTGGGGGTATTTGGGGGTAGCTTTTCTGATATGTGTTGAAAATGTTTTCCCTCCCATTCCCTCTGAGGTAATCCTGCTTGCAGCAGGCTTTATGACCCTTTCTACTGATCTTTCACCTGCTTTTGTGGTAATATCCGCAACAATCGGTGCTGTACTGGGTGCTGTGGTATTATATGCACTGGGAAGAATATTTAAAAAAGAAAGGCTTAAAAAGCTTTTTGCAGGAAAGTTTGGTCAGGTATTAAGGCTTAAACCAGAATATGTAGACCAGGCTGATAAGTGGTTTTCCAAATATGAATACAAGGCAGTACTTATCTGCCGATGTGTACCTGTACTCAGAAGTCTTATTTCCATACCTGCCGGCATTGCAGAAATGCGTATTATACCATTTCTCCTACTTACAACAATAGGAAGTACCGTATGGAACACCATACTTGTTATACTGGGCGTAATAATGGGTGATGCCTGGGATGTATGCCTGCCATATTTTAAACAGTATGAACATATAGTAATAGTTGTACTGGCAATAGCCTGTGTGGCATTTGTTATATGGTGGTTTAAGAAAAACAAGAAAAACAATTAATAAATTCAGCAAGTCGAATGACTAATTCGGCTTGCTTTTTTATTGCAGCCATAACCATAAGACCTATCCTGAGTTTTTGCTATGTAGTTTATACTTATTATATTACAGGATTTTTTTACTAAATCTCTCTGAAAATCCATTTGTCAGGCGTTTTTTGCTTATACAACTCAAAAGGAGTCTGAAGAACGTTATACTTCAGACTCCTTATTTTATCTTATAATTTTTTAACGAACAACGCACGTATTGCATTTAATACCGCAATAATCATTACACCCACATCCGCAAAGATAGCAAGCCACATATTGGCAATACCGACTGCCCCAAGCAACAGGCAAATAACCTTAACACCTATGGCAAATACAATATTCTGATATACAATACCCATACATTTACGTGATATTTTTATAGCCTTTGCTATTTTCATAGGGTCATCATCCATAAGTACAACATCCGCAGCCTCAATAGCGGCATCTGATCCCATAGCACCCATAGCAATACCTATATCAGCCCTGCTCAATACAGGGGCATCGTTTATTCCATCTCCAACAAAGGCAAGCTTGGCTTTTTCCTCTTTACTGTTAATAAGTTCTTCAACCTTATTAACCTTATCATCAGGAAGTAATTCACTATATACCGTATCTATACCAAGGCTTTCTGCTACCTGGTCAGCCACTTTCTTTGCATCTCCTGTAAGCATAACGGTTTTTGTAATTCCAACTTTCTTAAGGGCTCGTATTGCATCCTTTGAAGTTGGCTTTACTATATCGGAAATAACAATGTGACCTGCATACTCTCCATTAATTGCCATGTGTATTATTGTACCTACCTGATGACAGTTAATATAAGGCACATTAAGCTTATCCATAAGCTTTGAATTACCCACTGCCACATCAATACCGTCCACCTTGGCAATTATTCCCTTTCCGCTTATTTCCTGAATTTCAGATACCCTGGAGCGATCCGGCTTTTTACCATATGCCCGCTGAAGACTTTTACTGATAGGATGGGAGGATGAACTTTCCACAAGGGCAGCATACTCAATAAGCTTTTCATTTTCCAGCTCATTATGATGTATGCCGTTTACTTCAAACACACCCTGTGTAAGGGTACCTGTTTTATCAAAAACAACTATCTTTGTCCGGGACAGGGTTTCCAGATAATTAGAGCCCTTTACAAGGACACCTGCATTACTTGCGCCACCTATTCCTGCAAAAAAGCTTAAAGGAATACTGATAACAAGGGCACAAGGGCAGCTGATAACAAGGAAAGTAAGGGCACGATATATCCATACACCCCACTGTGCATCAGCAGACAAAATCAGCATTCTTATCACAGGTGGCAAAAGAGCAAGCACCAAAGCAGATATACAAACCGCAGGGGTATATACCTTAGCAAATCTGGAAATAAAATCTTCCGATTTTGACTTTCGGGAGCTTGCATTCTCCACAAGATCCAGTATCTTGGAAACCGTTGACTCGCCGAATTCCCTTGTAGTTCTGATTTTTAGTACACCGGTCATATTGATACAACCGCTTACTATTTCATCTCCTACCTTTACATCCCTAGGGAGACTTTCACCTGTTAAAGCACCTGTGTTAAGGCTGGAATTTCCCTCCTCCACAATACCGTCAATAGGTACCTTTTCACCGGGCTGAACAACTATTATACTGCCTGTTTCCACTTCATCAGGATCAACCCTTTCAAGTCCCCCGTCTTTTTCTATATTTGCATAGTCGGGACGGATATCCATTAATTCGCTTATATTGCGGCGGCTTTTACCCACAGCGTAGCTTTGGAACCATTCACCGATCTGGTAAAAAAGCATAACCGCAACAGCCTCTGTATAGTCACCGCTTTTTTCATAGAAAGCAAGGGCAATGGCTCCTATTGTGGCAACTGCCATCAAAAAGCTTTCATCAAACACCTGTCTGTTTTTAATACCCTTAAACGCCTTAATCAATATATCATAACCTATAATAAGATAGGGTATCATATACAGAATAAATCCTGTTATTCCCGTTGCAGATACAAAACTAAGTCCTATCATCATCAAAGCTGATACTATAATACGTACAAGCATTTTTTTCTGCTTTTTGTTCATGATACTCCTCTCCTTTACAAAGCAGATTTATATTGAATATATGACCATTTGTTCATATATAATGTCATATATTGCACCTCTGTCAATAACCGACAAAGGTGCCTAAATTACATCAGATAAAGATTTCACAGTCATCTTCTACCCTTTTACAATTTTGCAATACCTGTTTCATAACTGACTTAGGATCCTGACCTTCTTCAAACTCAACATTCATCTTAAGAGTCATAAAGTTAACAACCGCATCCTTAACTCCGGGAGTCTTTTTAGCCGCATCCTCCATCTTATTTGCACAGTTGGCACAATCCACATCAATTTTATAAGACTTTTTCATAATAAATATCTCCTTTACAAATAAATTATCTCATATCAATTTAACACTTGTTTAATTGTTCATCTATATGATATACTTAATATACGAAGTCGTCAATATGTTTTTTGCATCAACTTCCATAAGGGATAAAAAAATTTCCGTTTGGGCAAAGAACCGATATACTAACAACAAAATGAAAGGATGTACTTATTATGTCTGATATATGTCTCCCACATAATCATGGAAAGCACTTTGATAACAAGTTAAACAATATTACTACAGAGGATTTTCAGATAGTTGCAGAGGTTTTTAAACAGCTTTGTGACAGTAGCCGCATCAGAATATTCTGGATACTGTGCCACTGTGAGGAATGTGTCACTAACATCTCTGCACTTATGGGTATGAGCAGTCCTGCTGTTTCCCACCACCTCCGTCAGTTAAAAAACAGCGGGCTTATTACCGGTTGCCGTCATGGCAAGGAGGTATACTATAAAGCAGCCGATACAAAACAGGCAGAGCTGTTGCATGTAATGATTGAAAAGATGGTGGAGATATCCTGTCCCGCACATAACAGATAAGGAGGTAAGAGATGAAAGGAGAATATCGTGATGATATTGCTGTTACACTGAATACAATACCCGCAGGAACATTTAATATATCAAAACACAATACTTTAAACAGTGAAAAGATTTTTTTGCCCGATAAAATAACTACTCAGACAAAGGGAAAGGGCAAAGCAGATATTTATTTAGTATACCCCGGGATTGAAGTATCATTTAATTATTATCTTGCTGACAAAATAATCTTTCACCACGAGGCACTGGGATCCGTACTTGAAATAAACCATTGCAGAAGGGGAAGAATAGGATGGAATATGCGAAATGGTGCCACGGTTTTTCTTGGAGCAGGTGATCTTTGCATCCACACCATGGAATGTTGTGCAGACTCAGAAATAGTACTACCCCTTGGATACTATGAGGGTGTTTCGATAAGTTTCAACATGGATGTATTAAAAAACGAACTTCCCGAGATCCTTAAAGAAATAAATTTGGATATGGATAGTATATATCATAAGCTTTTTATTGAACAAATGCCCTTCGGTATACCTTCAAGTAATGATACGGAACGTGTTTTTTCCGCCCTTTATGACTGTCCCGATAATCTGGCAATAGCTTATTACAAACTTAAAGCTCAGGAGATACTTTTATACCTTGCTCAGCTCAATGTGCAGAAAGAAAAAGAACTTACCCCTTATATTTCCCAGCATACCCAGCTGATTAAGGAAATAAGGGACTATCTTGTTGAGCACCTTGATGAAAGATTTACCATTGAGGAGCTTTCAAAAAAATATCTCATTAACACTTCAACCCTTAAATCTGTCTTTAAGGCTGTATACGGACTACCTATTGCATCCTATGTGAAGGAATATCGAATAAAGGAAGCCATAAGACTACTGAGAGAAACAAATGACAGTATAGCTCTTATAGCTGAAAAAGTAGGCTATGAGTCCCAGGGAAAATTTGCAAAGGCATTTAAAGACAGCCTGCAAATTTTACCAACAGAATACAGGAAAATCCATCAAAACCGTAAATAAAGCAAAAAATGCCTCGTTTTAACTATGAGGCATTTTTCTATTATCTGCTTTTTTATCTATTATCTGCTTTATTTATAAATGCTGTATAGCATCTTTTTGCTTCATATATATCCGCCTTGCTGACAGCTTCCCATGGGGCGTGCATATTAAGAACAGGTACACCGCAATCAATTACATTCATACCGTAATTGGCAAGAATATAGGCTATTGTTCCGCCACCACCTCTGTCAACCTTACTTAACTCTGAAGTCTGGAAGTTGATACCTTCACTGTCCATTATATCCCTGATAAGGGCAATAAACTCAGGATTGGCATCATTTGATCCGCTTTTACCCCTTGCACCTGTAAACTTATTAAATACAACACCTCTGCCAAGATATGCAGTATTTTTACTGTCAAAGACCTCTGAATACAGACTGTCATAGGCACTGCTTACGTCAGAGGAAAGCATAAGGGAATTGCGAAGGGCTCGTCTTAACTTAAGCTCGCTGTATTCTCCCATAAGGTCAATGAGTTCTGCAAGAGTATCCTCAAAAAATCTTGAGTGCATACCTGTTGCACCTACACTGCCTATTTCCTCTTTATCCACAAGGACGCAGCATGCCGTCCTTTTCAGACTGCCGCTTTCTGCAATTGCCCTGAATGAGGTATAGGCACAGGAACGGTCATCATGACCGTAACCTAATATCATTCCTCTGTCAAAGCCTGCCTCCCTTGCTTTTCCGGCAGGCACTATTTCCAGCTCCGCAGACAGGAAGTCATCCTCATCTATGCCATAATTATCCTCAAGAAGCCTGAGGATATTGGCTTTAACAGCATCATCCTCCTTTTCATTAAGGGGAATGCTGCCTATAACAACATCAAGTGCCTCACCGTCAATTACCTTAGATGCTTTCTTTTCCAGTTGTTCCCCTGAAAGATGAACAAGAAGGTCAGATATAAAGAATACAGGATCCTTTTCATCTTCTCCAAGGGTAATATGTACTATATCACCATTCTTTTTAACAACAACACCATGTATAGCAAGTGGAAGTGTCACCCACTGATATTTTTTTATGCCACCATAGTAATGAGTATCCAGATAGGCAAACTCCGCCGCTTCATAAAGGGGCTTTTGCTTAACATCCAACCTGGGTGAGTCAATATGTGCTCCAAGAATATTCATACCCCTGTCGATAGGCTCTGTACCGATATTATAAATTATTACAGACTTACCCATATGTACGGCATATATCCTGTCACCTGCACTTACCTTATCAACAGATGTTATATTTTTAAAGCCGAGGTTTTCCAGCTCATTTACTATTTCAGTTGTGCATTCACGCTCAGTTTTACATTTGCTTATAAAATCAATGTAATCTTTGCTTAAGTCATTTATTTCCTTAATCTGTGTATTATCATAATTTTTCCATGCTGTTCTGATCACAATTAATCTTCCTTTCTTTAAATTTAAAATCCGGCAGCTGTACTAAAATAACAGCCGCAAAAACTATAATACAGCCCAACATCTGCCTTTGTGTCAGGCTCTGTTCTGTATTTAAAATACCAAACCTGTACGCCATAACCCCGGAAATTGCCGCTATCACTGACTCGAGGCTCAGAATAAGGGCAGCAGCAGTTGGGTTAAATCCCTTTTGTCCCACTGTTTGCAATGTATAACCTATTCCGCTTGAAAGAATACCCGCATAAAGTATCGGAATAATGCCCTCTTTAAGCTGAGCGGGCTGGGGCTTGTCAAATATCATGGCAAGCACAAAACAAACAGCAAAACATACTGCAAACTGGAAAAAGGACAGCACTACTCCGTCAGTATTTCTGCCAAAGCCATCAATTACCAATATATGAATGGCAAACTGAATTGCACACATAAATACAAAAATATCTCCTGTACCGATACTTAAACCATCGGTTATTGATATAAAGTACATACCTGTAATTGCTATGACTGCACAGATCCACACCTTTGTACTGACCTTTTTGTGTATAAATACTCCAAGCAAAGGTGTAAATATTATGTACAAAGCAGTAATAAAACCTGCCTTTGCAACCGTAGTATTTAAAATACCGTATTGCTGGCAGAAATCAGCCACAGCAAGAACAATACCGCAAACAGCCCCACCCCTGAGGTTAGCCATAATGTTAACCTTGTACTTCATGGTTCTGTATATAACAAAGGGTAAAAGAAAGACTGTTGCCAGAAAATTTCGTGAAGCCATAAATGTAAGGGGCTTAACAAACTCCATACCCTTTGACTGAGAAACAAAGGCCATTCCCCATATAACAGCAGTTACCAAAAGCAGCAAAGCACTTTTTACATCAGACCTTTTCATAAGTGACTTTTTCACTCCTATGCTGTATAATTCCCGGGAATATATTTATCATAGAGCCTATAACAATGAAAAGTATACCTATCACCTTATATACAGGTGAGCCTTCACCGATAATGAAATAAGCAAATATACTTGCAAGCACCGGTTTAAAGAAGAACACCAAAGAGGTAGTATTTGCAGATGTATGTTCCATTGCCGTAAAATAGCTTGCAAAACCTATACCCGTGACACCTACGAACACAAAGAGTATAACAGGCAGTTCGTCCAGACTATAGCCGGTAAAGAACGGGATATTTGCAAAATTGTCAAGACCTGCCGCAGTCAGAGCCGAAGCAAAAGCAGGTATATGGGTAAGAAGTGCAAGTATCATCATTTCAATGCTGCCACATAAAAAGCCCAGGCAGGTAACCACTATACCACCATATTCCTTTGTCTGACCCTTACCTATGACACCATAGAGGGCAAATGTTACTGTAGAAAGAAGACAAAATACTATGCCTGCCACATTCATTTTACCCCTTAATGAACCTGTTACAATAACCGCAATTCCCACTAGCTGCATAATAATGGCGGCAATATTGTTCTTATGTATCTTTTCGCCAAGCATGATATAAGCAAACAACATAACAAAAAGGGAATTGGAACTAAATATAATTGCCACTACGGAGGCATCCACAAAGATAACCGCCAGCTGATACATAAGCATACTTACACATATACCTACAAATCCTATGAGTAATGCCATAGCTAGGGTATGCCTGTTAATACTTAAGTTTTCCTTTTTTAAGTGCCTTAAAGCAAAGGGTGAAAGCACAAGACCACCTACAAAAAACCTGCTAAAGGTAAGCTGTAGAGGATTAAAGCTGCCGGATATGCTTTTCAACGCTATTTCCATGAGGCTGAAAAGTATAGTTGACGTTAAAATACATAAATATCCGATTTTTACATTTTTAGTGTGCATCATTATTCCTCCCATTATAAGTCAAAAAGCCCTTTAAGCTCCTTGGCCACACCACACTCATCATTTGTAAGGGTAATTCTGTCCGCTGCCTCTTTAACCGAGTCATCGGCATTTGCCATAGCTATGCCCAGCCCTGCAGCCTTAAGCATTGAAATATCGTTTTCACTGTCCCCAAAAGCAACACATTGGCTCATATCAATGCCTTTGCTGTGAGCATATTCACAAAGGGCATTGCCCTTTGATACCTCAGGAGCAACCATATCAAGACAATTCCAGTTTGATTGCATGACCTGCAACCCATCAATACCTCTTAAATATGTCTTGAGTTCTTTAAGAAGTTTTATATCATCATTTACAGTAACCAACTTTACTACCTGAGCAGTATCTGCCAGCTTAAGCATATCATCATCTGACATCCACTGATATGGTATGGTAGTCTTAAGCTCCCTTGTATACATGGTAACAATCTGACGTATCCCCTTCTGCATAGCTACCATATCACTTGTATAACACATATCCGCCGTGAAAAGTTTGCATTTGATATTCCTGTCTGTACACGCCTTAAGTACTGTCTTCACCACACTGTTGTCAATGCCATGTATATACATTCTTTCTCCCGTAAGGACATTACTTAATGTAGCTCCGTTGCACCCTATTACAGGTATATTTATACCAAGGTCCTCTACATAGTCCCTTGTAAGCAGGTCACTTCTTCCTGTTGCTAATATAACCTCAATACCCTTTTTCTTTAGCTTTTGCAAAGCTGTAATATTATCCTTTGGTATATTGCCATCACTGCCCAGCAGTGTTCCATCACAGTCCAGGGCAACAAGCTTATACTCCATAATAATTCCTCCATAAAAAAGGGATGCTTATGCACCCCTGAATTTAAAAATCAACAACTGACGAAAGAACTTCACCTATGCTGTCATGTATTACAAGGGATGCCATACCGTCGTATGATGTTACGCTTTTGTTAATAAGTACAAGCTTATCTCCCCGGTAATCACCTACCAGACTTGCAGCAGGATAAACCACAAGGGATGTACCACCCACAATAAGCATATCCGCCTCCCGTATAGCCTTTTGTGCCCCATTCCATACCCTGGCGTCCAATCCCTCCTCATACAGCACAACGTCAGGTTTAATAATGCCGCCACACTCTGAACAATGTGGCACTGTTCCCTCAATAGCCATCATTTCATCCAGACTGTAAAACTTATGGCAGGACATACAATAATTTCTGTAAACTGAGCCATGAAGCTCATAGACTGTTTTACTACCTGCCATCTGATGCAGATTATCAATATTCTGAGTAACAACAGCCTTTAATTTTCCCTGTTTTTCCAATGCAGCAAGGGCATAATGTGCCTTATTTGGCTTTGCTTGTCTGTATATAAGGTTATTTTTATAATAATCAAAAAACAATTCGGGATTAGTATCAAAGGCAGTCCTGCTGATAAGATACTCCGGTGAATATCCGTACTTCGACTTTGCTTTATAAAGACCGTCTTCACTTCTGAAGTCAGGAATATTACTTTCTGTAGATACTCCTGCACCGCCTAAAAATACTATATTATTACTGCCTTCAATAAGCTCCCTTAGTCTTTCGTATGCCATAAATATCCCCTACCTTATTTTTTCCAAAAATTTTTCTATCCTTGCAAGGGCACGCTTAATATCCTTAACCGAATACGCATAGGAACAACGTATAAAGCCTTCACCGCAATCGCCAAAGGCTGTACCCGGCACAACAGCAACACGCTCCTCAAAAAGAAGCCGTTCACAGAATTCATCAGATGTAAGCCCTGTAGACTGAATGGATGGGAAAAGATAGAAAGCTCCAAGGGCCTCAAAGCAAGAAAGTCCCATATCCTCAAAGCCCTTACGCATAACATTTCTGCGTCTGTTGTACTCCTCCCGCATTTTAGCCACCTCTCCGTCACAGCTTCGCAACGCCTCAATGGCTGCATACTGACTTGTGGTTGGAGCACACATAATAACATACTGGTGTATCTTAGTCATATTTGAAATAATATCCTTTGGACCTGCCGCATAGCCAAGACGCCAGCCTGTCATTGAAAATGCCTTTGAAAATCCGTTAAGTACGACACAAATATCTTTCATGCCCTCAAGGGAAGCTATGGATACATGATGTCTGTCGCCATATGTAAGCTCTGAATATATCTCATCACTGATAACAAAAATATTATGCTCCTTAATGACCCTGGCAATTTTTTCCAGATCCTCCCTTTCCATAATAGCACCTGTTGGGTTATTTGGATATGGAAGTATAATAGCCTTTGTCTTTTCGGTAAGTTTTTCAAGTATCTCCTCAGGCTGAAGCCTGAAGCTGTTTTCAACCTTTGTGTTTATAACAACAGGCACACCTCCTGCCATTTCTACACATGGTTTATATGACACATATGATGGCTCTACTACAAGTACCTCCTCACCTGGATTAAGGATGGTCCTCAAAGCAACATCTATACCCTCACTTGCACCTACTGTGACAAGTATTTCATCATTAGGACAGTAGTTAAGCTCATACTTACGTTTAAGGTATCCGGCAATCTCCTTACGCAGCTCCAGAAGGCCCAGATTAGAAGTATATCTTATACTGCTTTTTTCAAGGTTATATATAGCTCTTTCCCTTATAGCCCATGGTGTTATAAAATCAGGCTCACCTACACCAAGGGAAATAACATTATCCATTTCATTTGCCACATCGAAAAACTTACGTATTCCGGAAAATGGCATATCCTGAATTTTTTTTGATACAAAATCCTTTGGTTCCATCATGGTGATACAATCATCCTTTCATCCTCACTGGGCGTTTTATCAAGTATAACACCGTGATCCTTATATTTTTTCAATACAAAGTGAGTTGCTGTACTAAGTACCGCATCTATGGTAGAAAGCTTGTTGGAAACAAAGTATGAAATCTCCTTAATGTTTCTGCCCTCCATCATGACCATAAGGTCATAAGCACCTGACATAAGGTAAACTGCCTTTACCTCATCAAAACCATATATCCTCTCGGCAATCTTTTCAAAGCCCATATCACGCTGAGGTGTTACCTTAACTTCGATAAGAGCCGCAACATATTCTCTATCTGTTTTATCCCAGTTAATTAAGGTAGTATAACTGCAGATAACGCTCCTCTTTTCCATATCCGCTATTGCGTCAAATATTTCATTAACAGGTCTGTTAAGCATAACGGCTATTTCCTCAACACTTATCCTGCTATCCTTTTCCAAAATATCAAGTATCGCTTTTTCCACCTTAAAAACCTCCTTAATTGTAATCAGCTTAATTATATATCATTTCAGCTTAAATATAAAGACTTTTTTATACCTTATCCAGCCTTTTAACATTTTTTATATCGGTAATACCACTTTTATCATCACGCATACATATATCACATATACATTTTTCACCGGTCTGGGGAAGTATCATTGATATATTTTCAAGCTTACCCTCCGATAAAAGTCGGCTTATATCCTCACCCTTAAGATGTATGCCATATCTCTCAAAATCACTTTTCCAAATAGTAAATTTACAGCCTGTGCGCCATCTACTGCAATAAAAGGACTTCCTGTTTTCCAGTACGGATCCTGAACATACAGGGCATTTACCAAGACTTCCCTTAGGCTTATAAGCTTTGCCCCGTCCCTTTTCGGCAGCAAAGACTACACCCGGGTTAGGTCTCTGTGATGCCTTTACAAGATAGGTCACATAATTTTTTATACTGCCCATAAACTTTCCGGTATCCATATTGCCCTTTGCTATGCTGGAAAGGCCCTTTTCCCACCTTCCTGTGGTTTCCGGGGATTTCAGTTCAGGAGGTACTACAGCAATGAGCTTAATTCCCTTTTCGGTTGGTATAAGGCTTTTACCCTTTCTGCTGACATATCCCACCTTGATAAGACGCTCTATTATGGCCGCACGTGTTGCAGGTGTACCAAGTCCCGAATCCTTAAGCTGCTCCTTAAGTTCCTCATTGTCAACAAATCTACCGGCGTTTTCCATGGCTGAAAGCAGAGTTGCCTCGTTATATGGCTGAGGTGGCTTTGTTTTCTTTTTATTACTCTTAACTGACTTAACGCTGCACGTATCCCCTTCCTTTACATCCGGCAGTACGGCTTCTTCTTTTTTTTCCTTTTCCGAGGCTCGGTTAAGCTCTGTCCAGCCCTTGGAAATAACCGTAGTACCCTTAGTCATAAATGGATGACCCTCACATAGGGTAATTATCTTTGTTGTACTGTACACATAATATGGATAAAACACCTGTAAAAACCGCCTTGCAATAAGGTCATACACCTTAAACTCATCCTCACTGAGAATTGAGGTATTTACCTTTACTTCAGTCGGAATTATAGCGTGGTGGTCATTGATTTTGGAATTATCAACAATACGCTTTGTAACGGGAAGTTTTTCCAGTTTAAGCACATATTCTGCATATTCTCTATAGGCATCTGCACCATAAAGCCTTGAAGCAACGGACTTTAGCTTTGGCACCATGTCATCTGAAAGATATCTGCTGTCTGTCCTGGGATAGGTTATCATTTTACGTTTTTCATAGAGATCCTGTGCAAGAGCCAGAGTCCTTTGGGCAGAGAATCCAAACTTTTTATTGCAGTCCCTTTGCAGCTCAGTAAGATCATAAAGCAGTGGAGGAGGAGTTTTCTTTTCCTCCTTTTCCACACTTTCAACACCGGCTATTTTACCCCTTACAGCCGCAACTATCTCATCTGCATGCTTTTTATCAAATATCTTTGTGTCATTTATTTTTCTGTCAAACCATGTACCCTTGTAGCCATCAAAGTCTGCCTCTACCTCCCAATAATCCCTTGCATCAAAGGCATCTATTTCCTTTTGCCTCTCTACAATAAGAGCAAGGGTAGGAGTCTGCACCCTGCCTATACTCAGAAGTGCATCATACCTTAAGGTAAATGCCCTGCTTGCATTTATACCCACAAGCCAATCCGCTTCACTTCTGCATTTAGCAGAGTTATAAAGATTATCATATTCACTGCCATCCTTAAGGCTGTCAAAGCCTTCCTTAATGGCAGCATCTGTCATTGAGGAAATCCATAAGCGTTTAAAGGGCTTTTTACAGCCTGCCAGCTCATATATGTACCTGAAAATAAGCTCTCCCTCTCGTCCGCTATCCGTTGCGCATATAAGACTTGATATTCTGCTTTGTTCCATAAGTTTTTTAAGTATGTCAAACTGAGGTTTGGTATTACTTATAGCCTTAATCTTTATATGATCAGGAATAATAGGCAGACTTTCAACCGTCCATTTTTTCAGATCCTTAGAGTAATCCTCAGGGTCATACAGGGTAACCAGATGACCTACTGCCCATGAAACAACATAATCATCATTATATAAAAAGCCATCTCCCTTTTTTGTACACTTAAGTACCCGTGCAATATCTCTTGCAACAGAGGGCTTTTCCGCAATAATCAGTTCCATAATTTACCTCGTTTACTTTGTTGTCCACTTTCCGCCTATATATCTTCCTATAAACAATGCAGCTCTGAATATCCAGTCCATTATCATAGCAATCCATACACCTATTGCACCAAAGCCAAAGATATCTCCTAAAATATAGCTGAACAGTATTCTGAACATCCACATGGAGAAAATAGCAACTACCATTGTATACCGCACATCGTTTGAAGCACGCAGAGCATTTGGCAGGGAGAAGGACAAAGGCCATATAAGCATGGCACAACCGTTATGTATAAAAATAAGTATGGTAGCAAGCCTCAATGTATCAGGCGAAAGATTGTATGCCTTCAAAATAAGCGGCAAAGACAACAACAACACACTGTTTAAGGCTATGGTAATGGCATAGGCGATTTTAAGTAATTTTTTTATATAATATCTTGCCTGATCATAATTACTTGCACCCACACACTGACCTACAACCGTTATCATTGCAAGGGAAATAGCCTGCCCCGGTATTGTACCAAAGGAGTCTATATTATTGGCAACTGCATTGGCAGCTATTTGTACTGTACCAAAGCCTGCAATAAAGCGTACCACTATTACTCTGCCAAACTGGAACATACTGTTTTCAAGTCCGTTAGGTATACCTATACCCAGTATTCTTTTAATCATACCCTTATTAATATGCAGTCTGGTACCCTTAATAATATGCACCTGAAGGCTCTGATTGGAAATAAGCACCAACATAACAGCAGCGGCGGAAAAACGTGAAATAAGGGTAGATATTCCGACACCTGTAACACTAAGCTTAAATATATAAACAAAAACTGCATTTAAGCCAATATGTATTATGTTCATCATAAGGGCAACATACATAGACACCTTGGAATTGCCCATTGAACGGAAAAGAGCTGCATTTGCATTGTATAAGGCAAGAAAAGGATAGGAAAAAGCAGATATATAGTAGTATCTTGCGGCATAATCCATAACCTCACCCTCTACAGCAAAGACAACAGAAAGTATGCCACGGCAGAAAATAAGTGAAAACAGCATAATGACAACAGACACAACCACTGCAATTATCTGAAGCTGATGAGCTGACTCACAGGCAAGATCCTCATCACCATGACCTATAAGCTGGGATGTAATTACCGCTCCTCCCGTTGCCATAGCAGCAAACAGATTCATAAAGAGTACATTTATCATATCCACAAGGGATACTCCCGAAACCGCTGCCTCTCCTGTTGAAGACACCATGACAATATCAGCCATACCCACTGTAACTGCCAGTATTTGCTCAATTATAAGTGGTATTATCAATTTTTTCAGTCGCTTACTGTCAAACAAATAAAACATCTCCAAAAGAAATAGTGTGAATAAGGTTAATTATAAACCCAGGTATTTTTTTTGTCAACAAAGTAAGAAATCGAAAATTTGATACTGTAATTATCCGATAAAATAATTATTTCCCCAGACAAAATGGGGGTTGATTAGTTCAGGTATTGTTATCATTAGGGATATGTAAGATAGGATTTACAGAAAAAGCAAAGTGCATAATTGCACAGAAAATATGTCAAAACCACCCGAATTGACATAACTGCAAACATATTAAAGGCTTCCCTCATTATGAACGGGAAGCCTTATTTTTATTTATTTCCTTGGATATTTAATGGAAGCCTGTGCTGCAGCAAGTCTTGCTATAGGCACCCTGAAAGGTGAACAGGAAACATAATCCAATCCCAGCTTATGACAGAACTCCACGGAAGCAGGGTCACCACCATGCTCACCACAGATACCCAATACAATATCGGGTCTTGTCTGCTTACCAAGCTTAACCGCTATTTCCATAAGCCTTCCTACACCTATCTGATCAAGCTTTGCAAAAGGATCAGACTCATAAATCATATTGTCATAGTAAGCATCTAAGAACTTACCTGCATCATCCCTTGAAAAGCCAAAGGTCATCTGAGTAAGGTCGTTTGTACCAAAGGAGAAGAACTCTGCCTCCTCTGCAATCTTATCAGCAGTAAGGGCTGCACGTGGGATTTCGATCATTGTACCTACCTTATATTTAAGGGATACACCATTCTTTTCGATAATCTCATCGGCTGTCTTTGTAACTATTCGCTTAACAAAGGCAAGCTCTTTTACCTCACCTACAAGAGGTATCATAATCTCAGGCTGAATATTCCATTCAGGATGAGCCTTATTTACATTTATGGCAGCTTTGATAACCGCACTTGTCTGCATCCTTGCAATCTCAGGATAGGTAACTGCAAGACGACAGCCCCTGTGTCCCATCATAGGGTTAAACTCGTGGAGTGAGGCAATAATATTTTTTATCTCAAATACTGACTTACCCTGTACCTTTGCAAGAAGCTCAATGTCAGCCTCCTCTGTAGGTAAAAATTCATGAAGAGGAGGATCAAGGAAACGGATATTTACATGCTTTCCCTCCATAGCAACATAAAGCTGTTCAAAGTCACTCTGCTGCATAGGCTCAAGCTTTGCAAGAGCTGTTTCTCTCTGTTCAACTGTATCTGCACAAATCATTTCTCTGATGGCGGAAATTCTGTCAGGATCAAAGAACATATGCTCTGTACGGCAAAGACCTATACCCTGTGCGCCAAAGGAAGCGGCCTTTGCAGCATCCCTTGGAGTATCTGCATTAGTCCTTACCTCCATATCACGATACTTGTCAGCCCATTCCATAACACGACCAAACTCGCCGCCTATCTTTGCATCTACAGTAGGGATAGCCTCACCATAGATATTACCTGTTGATCCATCAAGGGAAATCCAGTCACCCTCTTTATAAACAACACCGTTAAGCTCAAAGCGCTTGTTTTCCTCATCCATATTGATGGCACCGCAGCCGGATACACAGCAGGTACCCATACCCCTTGCTACAACAGCTGCATGGGAGGTCATACCGCCTCTTACAGTAAGTACGCCCTGTGCATAGTGCATACCCTCAATATCCTCTGCTGAGGTTTCAAGTCTTACAAGAACAACCTTTTCCCCTGCCTTGCCCCTTTCAATGGCATCATCAGCCTCAAATACTATCTGACCACTGGCAGCACCCGGGGAAGCAGCCAGTGCACTTGCAACAGGCTTTGCCTTTTTAAGTGCCTCCTCATCAAACTGTGGATGAAGAAGTGCATCTATCTGCTTTGGATCTATCATACAAACGGCCTGCTTTTCATCTATCATACCCTCATCAACAAGGTCACAGGCAATTTTGAAAGCAGCACGGGCAGTTCTTTTACCATTTCTGGTCTGAAGCATATAGAGTTTTTTATTTTCAATGGTAAACTCCATATCCTGCATATCCCTGTAATGATCCTCAAGCTTTGCACAAATATCAACAAACTGCTTATATACCTCAGGCATAATCTCGTTAAGCATATCTATTGACTGGGGAGTCCTTACACCTGCAACAACATCTTCACCCTGTGCATTCATAAGGAACTCGCCAAAGAGTTTCTTTTCGCCTGTAGCAGGATTTCTTGTAAAGGCAACTCCCGTACCGGAGGTATCTCCCATATTACCAAATACCATTGACTGAACATTAACAGCAGTACCCCATGAGCCCGGAATATCATTCATCTTTCTGTAGTAAATTGCCCTTGGGTTATTCCATGATCTGAATACGGCACGGATAGCACCCATCAGTTGCTGTTTTGGATCAGAAGGAAAGTCCTCATGTATCTTTTCCTTATATTCAGCCTTAAACATATTTGCAAGCTCTTTAAGATCCTCGGCACTAAGCTCTGTATCCAGCTTAACGCCCTTCTTTTCCTTAATCTGATCTATAAGCTGCTCAAAATACTTCTTGCCCACACCCATAACAACATCTGAGTACATCTGTATAAATCTGCGATAGGAGTCATAAGCAAATCTTGGATTACCTGTTTTTTCAGCAAATGCCTCAACTACAATGTCATTAAGTCCAAGATTAAGGATAGTATCCATCATACCGGGCATAGATGCCCTTGCACCGGAACGTACCGAAACCAAAAGAGGATTTTCAACATCGCCGAATTTTTTGCCTGTAATATCCTCCATTTTGGAAATGTACTCCATAATCTGAGCCTGGATTTCCTCATTTATGGTTTCATTATCCTCATAATACTGATTACAAGCCTCTGTAGTAATGGTAAAGCCCTGAGGTACAGGCATACCCAGTAAGGTCATCTCTGCAAGATTGGCACCCTTACCTCCCAGAAGATCACGCATTTTGTCGTTACCCTCTGAAAAAAGATATACATACTTCTTGCTCATTTCAATTACCCCCTTTGTGTGCAATTTGTACAATTACAGCAAATTATTCTTATTCTTATACTGACATTATACCATATTTTTTAATTTTGACAACAGCAAATTTATGAAATATTATTGTTTTTTATGTTATTGATTTTCCATATTGTTTTTGCTGTATTTAAGAATTATCACTTCAACTCCCAGCCTGTCACTTATTTTACCCCTTTTAAAATCCACATCACATTTTGCACAGTCCTTCAGTGCTTCAACAAGGACGGGAGTTTTAAAATTTCTTGCCTGAGCCAGGCATCCCCTTACCACAAAATTTCTAAGGGAAAGCCTTTCTGCAATTTCGTTTTCACCCATACCCTTTCCTGCAAGATACTTGCACTCCAGTATAAGCTTGAACTGCCTTGCAGTCATTTTAAGCACATAAAAGGGACTTTGCTTCATTCTGAGCATATTGTTATATATTTCAAGTGCCTTAGCCGGTTGTTTTTTACCTATTGCCTCTACCATATCAAAGACATTTGTTTCAGGTGACTTTGTGCAGATACTGTCAATTATTTCCCTTGTAACCAGTTCTCCCTGTGGAACATAATTAATTAACTTGTCAATCTCACCTTCAAGACTTTCCATAGCAGTACCCACACATTTGATAAGATATTCTGCCGTATCGGATTTTATTCTGCCCTTTCCTTCATTACAAACCCAGCCTATAAGATCCCTATCCTTCAAAAAATCAAACTCGGCACAACAGCCGTACTTTTTTACAGCCTTATAAAGGCTGCTTCGCTTGTCTGCCTTATCCTCTACGAAGCAAAGAACTGTACTCTGAGGGATATTTGGAATATAATCCTTAAGCTTTTCACTGTCATCTTTGCGACCCGGCTCAAAGAGCTTGCTGTCCTTAACTGCCACAAGCCGTTTTTCACTCATAAAAGGCAGAGTATCACAGGCAGTTATAATATTGTCTATATCCGTTTTACCATTAAAATAACTGTAATTTAACATTTCGGTAGATGGATCCACAAGGGCAGTCCTGATGGCATCAAAATATTTTTTCACCATATAAACCTCCTCACCACTGAGAAGATATACGGTTTTAAAATTTCCGTTTTTAATTGCCTCATTTATTTCCTTCATTTTCATCCTCCAGATAGGTGGAAACATGTATTTCCCTTTTATCAAAGCTTACCTTTACCGCACCTGTCTTTTCCGTTATATAACAGGGTATGTTGAGATTATCAAGTCTTTCAAGGACCTCCTGCTTCGGATGACCGTATACACTGGTCTTTGCTGAAACAATGGCCGCCCTTGGTTCTACCGCCTCAAGAAATTCCGACGAATTGGATGTATCTGAGCCATGATGTGCCATTTTTAATATATCTGCCTTTAAATCTGCTTTCTTATCCAGCAATTTATCCTCTGTTTCTGCATCAATATCACCGGTAAACAGTATGCTTCCATTTTCACAGGTAAACTTACACACCATTGAAATACTATTTGCATCTCCATAGTCAGAAGCATCTGGACTTAAGCATTCCATACCCTCGTCATCATCAAAATCTATCTTATCTCCCGGCATAATATGTACCAGCTCAATATGATTAGCCTCAGCCTTTTCCATCAGCTCATTATAATTATCATTTTCATCCACCACTGCCGGAAGGTAGATTTTATCAATGTTTATTTCTCCTATAATCTCCGTTATACCTGCAATATGGTCCGTATCCGTATGGGACAGAAACACCGCATCTATGTTATTTCTGCCATTGTACATCAGATACGGTAAAAGCACACGCTTACCTGTATTTTCATAACGGGCAAAAGCATTGCCTCCACCATCAACAACAAAGGTGTAGTCCTTTCCCATGCCTACAGCACAGTCACCCTGTCCCACATTAAGAAAGGTAACATTGGGGTATATATCTCTCCCTATTACTCCTGACAGTAGAGAAAGTATAGTATATCCACCTATTGTTGCTGCCATAAGTCCATATTTTTTAAACATAAGCAAATTATAAATTATCAAAAGGAACAGGGCAAATGCAAAGGCACCTGTTATACTTATACTTCCCGTAACCAGATAGGACCATGGCAGATTTACAAAGAATCCGCACCATGTTTTAACTACCAGAAATATAACAGAAACAGGTATTGCAAGTAAACCTGCCACCCATGTATTTATAAGACCTGCCACAGCCATAATAAAACCTACGGCAACCGCAAATGACATAAGCGGTACCAGAATTACATTAGCAATTACCGACCATGGATTAATATAGTAAAAATGGTACATGGAAATAGGTTTAGTCACTACATCCGCCGCAATATCCACACCAATAAAATTAATTAATTTTTCCTGCTTTTTGTATTTTACAGCAAGGTCTGACATTGCACCTATTGCAAATACCGCCGCAAAGGAAAACTGAAAACCAACATCATAAAGATAGTAGGGACTGTAGAGCAGAATAATTATGGCGGAAAGGGCAGCTCCACTTATAATATCGTAATCATAGTGCCTCAGACTTGCAAATATCATTATATATACCATAATTACCGACCTTACAACAGATACTCCGCAGCCTGTCATTATACAATAACAGGCAAGAAAGGCCATAACCACATACTGACTCCGTCTGTATCCCATAAAGGAAAACAGCTTTAAAAGCACAGCCCCAAGCAAGGTAATATGCAGACCTGAAATAGCAATAACATGATATATACCGGTACGCTTATAAAGCTCATCAATATCATCATCAATATTGCCTGTATCACCTAACATCATAGCTGACATAAGTCCTGCATCTTCTTCGGAAAGCACACTGTAGTATACATCATTTATCCTTTGCTTAAGCATCTGCATGGCCGTGTTTATACTTACCTGTCTTCCGTTTATATGGATATTATCTGCATACATAATATATTTCTGTTTACGTGCCATCATATAGGCATATCTGTCAAAATCAGATGGATTGGTTTTACCTTCGGGAACAACAAGTTCACCCTCAAGAACCACCATATCCCCCGGCACCGTTTCGGCATCAGCGTATGCACGTATGCGAATATTTTCCTTAACAAGCTCATCATCCAGCTCAAACACCTTGCCATCAATAAGGAAGCATACAGATCCATCCTCCGAGGTATATAATACGGAATGTACCACGCCACTGACCCTTATATTCTTTCCGTTTTCAGCCGCTGCCTCAATAGCAATGTCAGGTGGCAAAGATGACAATATGGAAACGGTAAAGCCTATAAAGGCTGCAACAGGCAATAATACAAGGCCATAAAGCATAAATATTTTCCTGAGGATATATGCCAGTAAAACACACAGTAACCCAAAAAGGGCAATACAGACATAGCTGTCAATATATTGCCCTACAAGTATACCTATAACAAAGAAAAGCAGAATATATAGTATAGGTCGTTTCATAGCATTAATTTCCGTCTATAAGGGATTCATCCCGTTCAAAGGTCCTGCTGAAATCATAGTGTCCCTTAAGCTCACTAATTCTTTCACCATCAATAAGAAATTGTACCTTATTAACCGTATTAAGCTCTGTCAATGAATTTACTATAGAATATATGGTAAGTTTTTCGGTATTGGCATCTCCGCTGAGACTACTGATGAAATCTCCGGAAAGATTAACATAGCAAATACCTTCCTCTGTCTTAATGTCTTTAATCTTGGTACTAGATGGAACAGCCGCCTTAAGGGAGTCATTTCCCGGTCCCAGTGTGAGCTGTTCAACTATCTGATACTCAAGGGTCTGACTTTGCTTTACCTCTATGCTTCTCTCCTCCGGAGCAAGGGCTGTACCCTTTTCGTTAAGGAAATAAAGCACAACATTCTGTCTGTCTATCTTTTCAGGACTGATAACAGGATTGTTTACCGTATTTTCCCTGTTAAGCTCGCGGTGCATGCCATAGAGTTCAGAAACGCTCTTACCATCCACAAACAGCCTTACATCCTTAACAGAGGATATATCGGTAAAAGTATATACCAATGAACCAATACATATCAGTCTTTGGGCTTCTTTAAGGGAATCAAAATCTCCTGTTATATTTATATCCAATACACCGTCAAAATCAGCATTATTATTGGTTATCTCAAAGGATACTCCCTCCGGAAATGGCATTAAAAGTCCCGGTGTTTTTGTTCCGTTCCTATAGGCCTGCTCCACAGAGGATATAATATTATTTATATTATCCGACTTATTAATGCTTCGATTTTCAGCCACAATTGTATCATCAGCAGAATTGTAGAAATAAAGATTTACATCCATAAGCAAATCATTCTTTTTAGCCTGACCGGAGTAAATCAATACACAAACAGCAGCTATAAGGACAAACACAAAGGCAAGCAATACAAAAAAAATCCTTTTATTTTTCATTACAGTCAACCTTCCTTAACCTTCAATATGTTTAATAGGCAGTCTGACGATAAAGGTAGCACCGTTGCCTTCACTGCTGACTATCTTGATACTTCCGTTATGGAGCATAACAGTTGCATGGGTAATGGCAAGTCCAAGACCTGTACCACCTGTTTCCCTGTCCCTTGTTTTATCCACTCTGTAAAATCTTTTAAAGACCTTACTTTGCTCCTCCTCACTGATACCTATACCTGTATCCTGTACAGTAATAAAGGCATTTTGATGATCGCCGTCAATAGTTACCTTTACCATACCACCGTCAGGAGTGTATTTAATACCGTTTTCAATAAGGTTGGATATGGCAAGGGAAAGTTTCATTTCATCTGCCTCAATATTCATGTCCTTGTTTGACTCATACAGAAGTTCAATGTTTTTCTTCTCCGCAAGGGGATAAAGACGTTTCATAACCTCCTGTATCATCTTGTTGATATTTGTTTCCTGAATATTAAGGGCATCCTCCCTGTGATCAAGCTTAACAAGGGAAAGAAGGTCATTTACAATATTAGTCATTCTGTCTACCTCAGAATTAATATCCTGTAAAAACTCCCTGTACATTTCGGTAGGCATATCCTCCTGAAGCAGTATTGATTCACTTAATACCTTTATGGAGCTTAAAGGAGTCTTAAGCTCGTGTGACACATTGGAAACAAACTCCTGTCTTGAACTTTCCACATGTTCAAGCTGTTCTGTCATGGCATTTATTGCATCTGCAATTTCCGTATATTCATTTTTACCGCTTATTTCAATACGCTGATGAAGCTGACCCTCCGAGATTTTTTTAATTGTCTCAAGTATATTTTTAAGGGGCGCCAGAATAAGCTGGGATACAAAGAATACTATAAAGGCAACAATGATACTTATACCAATGGTTAATACCAACCACTTATGGTTTATTACATCTATAAGATCATATACTTCATCAAAGGGAGAAACTATAAGTACCGCCCCTATTTTTTGGGACTCATCATCCTCAATATAGGCAGCTGCATAAATAGCCCTTTCATCCCAACGCAGGTTTGCCTCGTCCTTACCATCCAGCGCCTTTAAAATCTCCGGCACAATATACACCTTACCTGTAGCAGTATTATTAGTATCCACTACAACTACGCCAGCATTATTTACCACTATTATTCTGTAATTTTCCTCGTTGCTTTTTTCCTCCATTTCATACTCAAAGCTGTCTTTTTTCTCTGCATCGGTAAGATACTCAGACTTCTGTATGGTTCCAGCTACCTTATTTGCCTGATAAAGTACCTCCCTCTCATTATTATCGGCAAAATAGCTTTTAAGGGTATCACTCATAATAAAAGAAAAAAGTACAAGGGGAATAAATCCTATAAAAAAGTAAATTATAAAAAGCAGCCATTTAAGGCTTTGATACCATTTAACACCACCATCACTGGAAATAATAACCAACCCCCCACTTTGTATGTATGTACTGAGGCTCACTTGGCTTTTCCTCTATTTTTTCCCTTAACCTTCTTACATGTACATCAACAGCCCTGGCATCACCTGGATAACCATAACCCCATATAGTGTTAAGAAGATTATCCCTGCTGTATACCTTTCCGGGACTTTCCATAAGCAGCTGAAGCAGATCAAATTCCTTTGCAGTAAGGTTGATCTCCTTGCCGTTTATCCTGCACCTTCTTGAATCAATTTCCAGCTCAAGGCCCCTGACACTGAGGATATTTTTCTTTGGGCTTTCCTGTACCACAGTCCTGACACTTCTCCTGAGTATAGCTTTTATCCTTGCCTTAAGCTCCAAAATATTAAATGGCTTTGTTATATAATCATCTGCGCCATATTCAAGTCCCATAATCTTATCCATGTCCTCGCCCTTTGCGGTAACCATGATAATAGGCACATTTGAAAACTCACGAATCATCTGGCAAACCTGAAGACCATCATACTTTGGCAACATAACATCAAGCAAAATAAGGCTATAGTTATTAGCCTTAGCAAACTTAAGAGCTTCCTCTCCGTCATAGGCAGTATCAACTTCCATCCCGTCCTGTTCAAGACTGAATTTTATGCCCTTGACAATAAGCTTTTCATCATCAACTACCAGAATTCTATTTGCCATTTCAATCCTCCTGATCAATCAATGGTAATACTGTCCTTTATCCTGTCGTATATACCATCACCTATTCCTTCAACTTCCTTTATTTCTTCAATACTGTCAAAGCTGCCCCATTTATCTCTGTATGCTATTATATTCTCTGCTATTTTTTCACCTACACCGGGCAGACTGTCAAGTTCCGCCAGATCGGCGGTATTAATATTTACAAGTCCCTCTTCTTCATCTGTTACGGCATTATCGCTTTCATTCTCAGTTTCATTCTCAGATACATTGTCCACATTCTGTACAACATATTTTTCACCGTCATTTAGCACCTGGGCAAGGTTAAGGTCATCTATGTATGCCTTATCGGTAAAACCTCCTGCCTTATCTATAAGATCAACAAGTCTTGCTTCTGCTGCAAGGCTGTATACATCAGGCTTTTTAACCTCACCTGTTATATATACCACAATGGTAGTATCTTCAGTACTTGCCTCAGTAGAAACTTCACTTTCAGTCACATCATCGGTAAGATTTGTTTTAAAAACCTCATCTGTATCACTTCTGTAATTAACATAAAGCAAACCCACAATACATACACCTAAGCCGATAGCCAATACAATTACCGTTTTTAAATTTGTCAGATGCATTGGCATACCTCCAATCCTAATATGTCCAATAAAATTCCAGACAGTGATATTTTAGCATAATAAAAGCATCAATTCAATATATTAATGCCTTTATTCTTCTGCCTCAATAAGAGTCTTATAATAAAACAAAGAGGATATGGTCTTTCCGTCACATATTTTACCAGACATAACAAGCCCTATTGCTTCATCAAGGGTATATCGCTCTACATTTATAAATTCATCCTCATCAAGATCCTGTTGTGTTCTTTTCAGACCCTCGCACAAAAAGACGTTTATTACCTCTGTACAGAAGCCTATTGCTGAAAACATTTTAAAAAGAGGTGTTATACGTGCAGCGGTATATCCCGTTTCCTCCTCTATCTCCCTTGCAGCACATACCTCAGGCAGCTCACCCTTTTCAATGGTACCTGCCGGAAGTTCCAGAGTCTCCCTTCCGGCTGACTGCCTGTACTGACGTACAAAGAGAATTTTCTCCTCATCATCAATGGCAAGCATGGCAGCAGCGCCCCTATGGTATACTATATCCTTAGTTGCTATATGCCCATCTGGGGTTACATAGCTGTCCCTGTAAAGGCTTATTCGGTCACCGGTATATATTTCCTTATGCTCAACAAGCTCATACATTTACTTCACCTCTTAAAAATCTGCATTTCCCGAAGTACGAGGGTATGGTATAACATCTCTGATGTTGGACATACCGGTTATATACATTACACACCTTTCAAATCCCAGACCAAAGCCTGCATGCCTTGTACCGCCGTAACGTCTGAGATCCATATACCACCAGTAATCCTCCTGTTTTAAGCCAAGCTCATCCATCCTTGCCTTAAGCACATCATACCTTTCCTCACGCTGGGAGCCACCTATTATCTCACCTACACCCGGTACAAGAAGATCCATTGCCGCAACTGTCTTATTATCCTCATTAAGACGCATATAAAATGCCTTTATATCCTTTGGATAATCTGTTACAAAAACAGGGCGCTTGAATATCTGCTCCGTCAGATATCTTTCATGCTCCGTCTGCAAGTCAATACCCCAGCTTACCGGATAGTCAAAATTCTTATCCTTAAGGAGTTCTATCGCTTCTGTATAGGTAATATGTGCAAAATCGTTATTTACTATATTTTCAAGTCTTTCGAGAAGACCCTTGTCCACAAAGGAATTGAAAAATGCCATTTCCTCAGGGGCATTTTCCAATACATAATTAATAACATACTTCAGCATATCCTCTGCAAGACGCATATCATCTGAGAGGTCAGCAAAGGCAATTTCCGGCTCTATCATCCAGAACTCAGCCGCATGCCTTGAGGTATTTGAATTTTCCGCTCTGAAGGTAGGTCCAAAAGTATATACCTTACTGAATGCCATTGCATATGTTTCGGCAGAAAGCTGTCCGCTTACCGTAAGATTTGTTTCCTTGCCAAAAAAGTCCCTGTGATAATCAACGTTCCCATCATCTGTAAGTGGTGGATTCAGTGGATCAAGGGTAGTAACCCTGAACATTTCACCAGCACCCTCACAGTCACTTCCTGTAATAATAGGTGTGTGTACATATACAAAGTTTCTTTCATTAAAAAATTTGTGAATTGCATAGGCAGCAAGGGAACGTACTCTGAATACAGCCGAAAAGGTATTTGTACGTGGTCTTAAATGGGCTATTGTCCTGAGATATTCAAAGCTATGCCTTTTTTTCTGAAGGGGATAGTCACTTGGAGATGTTCCCTCCACGCTGATTTCCTCTGCTTTAATTTCAAAGGGCTGTTTATTAAAGGGTGTAAGCTCAAGAATGCCCTTAACTATAATTGCCGTCCCTACTCCGCACCTGGATATAACATCAAAATTATCAAGTTTATCTTCAAAAACCACCTGTACGCCCTTGAAAAAGCTGCCGTCATTAAGGTCTATGAAACCAAAGGTCTTTGAACCTCTGACTGACCTTATCCAGCCTCCTAATATAACGCTTTTTCCTGCATAGGCATCTGTATTATTATATAGCTGTTTAATTAAGCTAAGTTGTTCATTCAAAATAAATCCCTCCGAAAAATAATTTGATGGGTAATAACTTTATTATACACTAAATTTACAAATTTGCATAATAAAAAAGTAAATTAATTTAATTTTTTTGGTGAACTATATTTTACACTCTGATAGATATAAAAAAGGCACTAACGTTTAGTTAAGTGCCTCCAGCGTGTCGGAAAAGTCGACACGCTTGCAAGAAATGCTTGCATTTCTTGCAGTAGGGGTACTGACGTACCCACCATTGAAGTAACAACCCGTGCCTCAAAGAGGTTATAAACCTCTTTTCGACACTCTTGTTATACCCTCGAACGGGCAAAGCCCGCCCTGCGGATTAAAGTCTGCGACGCTTTAAGTTACCTAAAAATGCAAGCTAGATATTTATTTAATTCAAAAAGTCAACCATTTTATAGGTTTATTGACAGTCTAAAGGCACTAACGTTTAGTTAAAAAAATCAGTTAAGCCCAAGGATGGTCATGGCTATATTAAAAAAAATAAGTACAGAACAGGTATCTGCTATAGTTGATATAAGGGGTGCGGCCATAATGGCAGGGTCAAATTTAAGCTTTTTTGCAAGCATAGGCAGACAGCAGCCCATAATCTGAGCAATTATAACCACAAGTACCAATGTAAGGCTTACAATAAGTGCAAGAACAGCAGAGTCACACTCCTGACTGTTCCTATACATAATAAGAATACGTACTGCATTTATGACAGAAAGGATAATACCTACCATAACGCTGATGCGCAACTCTTTAAAAATTACTTTAAAAAAGTCCTTAAAGCGTATCTCATTTACTGCAAGACCTCTGATAACCATGGTAGAACTTTGTGAGCCACAGTTACCTCCTGCACTCATCAGCATTGGAATAAAGGCAACCAGGATAGGAAGTGCAGCAAAGGCTTCCTCATATTTTGCTATTATACTTCCTGTTATGGTTGAAGAGAGCATAAGGAAAAGCAGCCAGAATATACGGTTTTTTGCATGTACAAATACACTTGTTTTAAAATAGCCATCCTCTGATGGAGACATAGCTGCCATAATAGCAAAGTCTTCCTCTGTTTCATCTTCAATAACATCCATGGCATCATCAAAGGTCACTATACCCACCAATCTGTTTTCCATGTCAGTAACGGGCATGGCAATAAAATCATAATGAGCAAACAGCTTTGCAACATCTTCCTTATCATCTGTAGTAATAACGGATATCGGATTATCCTCCATTATTTTCTCTATAGTTGTACTGTAGTCAGAAAGCAGAAGATCTTTGACAGAAACCGTACCCAGAAGCTTATTTGTGTCATCGGTAACATAACATGTATATATTGTTTCTTTGTCTACCCCTGTTTTCCTTATTTTATCAAAGGACTCCTCCACAGTCATATCCCTTCGGAGGGTAACAAACTCCGTTGTCATTATACTGCCTGCACTGTCCTTTGGATAATTAAGTATTTCGTTAATTATCCTCCTATCTTCAGGACTGGTATGCTTTAATATACGCTTTACAACATTTGCAGGCATCTCCTCAATAAGATCAACAGCATCATCAATAAACAGATCAGCCACCACTTCCTCCAGTTCCTTATCGCTGAAGGCTGTAATTAGTGCTTCTCTGTTATCACCCTCAAGGTGTGCAAAAACCTCCGTTGCAAGCTCCTTGGGCAATAACCTGTAGGTAATAACAGCCTCCTCCTTAGGGAGTTCATCCAGAAGAAGGGCAATATCCGCCGGATTTTCCTGGGAAATAATATACTTAAGTGTTTTATAGTCCTTATGTCTGAGTAAATCAAGGGCGGTTTCCATTATCATGATAATCCCTCCATATCCATTTAATAATTAGGATACGTCCAAATAACAGCTTTGTCAATTACACAGAAAAAAACCTTACCCAAGTTTTACACAGGCTTTACAACTGTTTTATAGCCTTTACTGCCTCCTCGGTAGGAGTAATATAGGCAGTTTTGTTAGTTGTATATATAACCAGACCAGGCTTTGCTCCACCCGGCTTTTTAACATTACGTTTTTCTGTATAGTCCACAGGCACAAGGGCAGAGTTTTGTCCTTTACTGTAATAGGCAGCAAGGGTGGCAGCCTGGGTCAGAGTAGAGTCAGGAACGGGTTTTCCCTCGGTTACGATTATAACATGAGAGCCGGGGATATTTTTTGTATGGAGCCATATATCCGAAGCCTTGGCAAAGTGCAGCGTCAGCTCATCATTTTGTTTATTGTTTTTGCCTACATAAATATCAAACCCATCAGAGGAAACAAAGTGCATAGGCGCAGACTTTTTATTTGACTTCATGCCCTTTTGCTGCTTGATATGCTTAATATACCCCTCATTCCTGAGCTCCTCTCTTATATCCTTTATATCCTGTTCATCCTGACAGGTTTCAACTGATGTAAGAACACTTTCAAGATACTCAAGCTCCTCATCATTGGCAGCTATCTGTTCCTGCATGGCAGCAAAGGTACGTTTTTCCTTATTATATTTTTTAAAATATTTTTGTGCATTTTCAGATGGTGTAAGCTCACTATCAAGGGGTATGGTAACCTCTTCCATGTTTTCCGAATAGTAATTAGGGACTGTAACCGAAGTCATACCCTTTTGGATAGAGTAAATATTTGCAGTAAGAAGTTCACCATAGAGTTGATAAGTATCTCTGTTTTCAATTTCCTTCATGGTTCGCTGCTGTATTTCCTTTTTCCTTACACAACGCTCAATATTGGAATTAATAAGATGCTTCAGATCCTGGGTCTTTTGATTCATCCTATAGACAAAATCCTTATGGGCATAATAAAATTCAATAAGTTCTGACATAGTGTCAAAGTTCTTTATTTCAAGGCCCTTAAAGCGTGTCATCTCATATGGTGCAAAGTCAAGTATCTTACCATATTGGTCATAAGCAAGTTCGGGGGCATAGTTTTCCCCTTCAGTAAAGACACGAAGAGCATCAAGGGCTGTATAAAGTCTGTCTATAGCCTCCCTGTCCACCTGAGATACCACGGCACTGGAATCCACCTTGGCACGATAACAGACCTCATCTGCCGTCTGGGGTGCGATACCTGTGTAGTTTGTATATATCAGCTGCTGAAGTTTCCTATCCCTGTTATCCTCAACCAACAAGCAAAAATCTTCATATGAAAGGTCACGTATATCTCTTTTATGCTGGGATGGCGGCAGTTCATACCCTTTACCCGGCAGTACCTCTCTTACAGAGCTTTTATCATGGGTAATATGCTTAACACAATCCAACACCCTGTCATCCTCGTCAACAAGTATAAGATTGCTGTGCCGTCCCATTATTTCCAGTACAAGCTTTTTAACTGAATAATCCCCCATTTCATTCATGGACTCAACATATATATTAACTATACGTTCAAGGGATGGTTGGATAACATCCACAATCTTACCGCTTTGAAGATGCTTGCGGAGCACCATACAAAAAAGTGGCGGATTTTGAGGATTTGCATGCTGTTTTGAAGTAAAAAACAACCTTGGATGGGATGGATTAGCAGAAAGCACCAGCTTATACATATTTCCCAGACTTCGTATATTCATAACTATTTCATCGGATTCAGGCTGATATATCTTATCAATCCTGCCCCCTAAGACCTTTTTTTTAACCTCAGACACAAGTGCCGAGATAGTAATACCATCAAATGCCATAATTATTATTCCTCCATTTTAATTATTATACCCAAACAAAGCACCCAATGCAAGAAAAAAGCCCGGGCATAAAAAAAACCACCGTATCATAAATACAGTGGTTAAAACAAATTATTCAAGCGCCCTTTTCATATCTTCAATAAAAACGGCCTGCTGTTTTTTTAAATAACCATTTATAAATGGTCTGAGCAACCATTTTTTAGTATATAATTCTTCTGTAATATCAAGAACTGTCTTTTCATTTTCTTTACGCAGTCTGCCTGTCCAGCTTCCGGAAAGAATATCATTTTTAAAGTCAAGGGTCAACAGACTGCATGGTTCAGATCTGATAATATAAAACATAAGTCTTTTATTATCCGTTGAGGTTTCCATAAAGTACTTGTCACCAACAACATCCACCATTTTCAGATCACTTCTCCATAAGGTATATTTATCATAGGAAGTCAAAAGCTCCCATACCCTTTCAATATCTGCTGATAAAATAACCTTTTCACAAACCCTTGCCATACCTTTACTCCTTATATAAACAAACTGTAGCATTTAATATAATACACTGATATAAACATACTGTAAAGATATAATCTGTACGAATTGGCACACTACATATTAAATATATCCCTTTATACAAAAGGACCCATTCACATATAAATAAATGGGTCCTGAAAATCATACAAAGCAGGATATATTACTTTGCCTTAAAAACTGTTACCGAAAGAGGTGCAAGCCTTAAACCTATGCTGTCCTCTCTGCCGTTATATTCAATTTTATCACTGTTCTTTACCCCAATATTTGTAACACCACTGCCACCATACTTAGGGTCATCACTGTTTAAAATTTCCTCATACTGTCCCTCAAACGGAACACCAATGCGGAAATCCTCATAGGTATTTGGGGTAAAGTTCACTATAAACACAAGGGTATCCTCACGTTTACTGCCTCGTCTGATAAAGGAATAAATACTCCTTTCATTATCGTTGCAATCAATCCATTCAAAACCTTCGCCATTAAAGTCCTTAAGCCAGAAGGCTTCATTATCAAGGTAAATATGATTAAGGTCCTTAACAAATTTCAGCATAGTTTTATGATGGTCATATTCCAGAAGGAACCAGTCAAGGGGACGTTTTTCATTCCATTCAATAAACTGACCGAATTCGCCACCCATAAACAGGAGTTTTTTACCCGGGTGTCCGTACATAAAACCATAAGCCGCCCTGAGGTTTGCAAACTTCTGCCACAAATCACCCGGCATTTTGTCCAGCATGGAATGCTTGCCGTGAACTACCTCGTCATGACTGAGTACAAGGACAAACTTTTCTGTATAGGCATATACCATACCAAAGGTAAGGTTATTATGATGGTACTTTCTGTATACAGGATCCTTTGCCACATATTCAAGAAAGTCGTTCATCCAGCCCATATTCCACTTAAGGCTAAAGCCTAGACCACCCTCCTCGGCAGGCTTGGTAACATTAGCCCATGAAGTGGATTCCTCTGCTATCATATAAGCCATAGGATGCTTCTTTGCAATAATGGAGTTCATATGCTTCATAAACTCAACAGCATCAAGATTTTCCCTGCCACCGTATTTGTTTGGCACCCATTGACCTTCACTCTTTGCATAGTCAAGATAGAGCATGGAAGCAACTGCATCAACCCTCAAACCGTCAATATGAAATTTCTCTATCCAGTAAAGAGCATTTGCAATAAGAAAGTTTTTAACCTCATTTCTGCCATAGTTAAATATAAGAGTACCCCACTCAGGATGTTCTCCCTGTCGTGGATCCTCATGTTCATAGAGAGCTGAACCGTCAAACCTGGCAAGGCCATGAGCATCTTTAGGAAAGTGAGCAGGCACCCAGTCAAGCAATACACCTATACCTGCCTGATGGCACTTGTCCACAAAGTACATAAACTCAGAGGGATTACCGTATCTGCTTGTAGGTGCGTAATATCCCGTAACCTGATAGCCCCATGAACCGTCAAAGGGATGTTCCTCAATAGGCAACATCTCAATATGTGTATAGCCCATTTCCTTAACATATGGAATAAGTGTATCTGCAAGCTCTACGTAACTTAAAAATCGGTTTGTTTCGGGGTCACGTTTCCAGCTTCCCAGATGTACCTCGTAAATATTCATAGGTATGTCAAACTTGTCCTTTTGCTTTTGTGTCTCATACCACTGTGCATCATCCCACTCATATTTATTTATATCAAAGATAAGAGATGTGGTACTTGGTCTGAGCTCGGCAAACTTACCATAAGGGTCACTTTTCTGAATAATATCCCCCTTTGAGGTTTTAATCTCAAACTTATACCTGTCATTATCCTTAAGTCCCGGAATGAATATCTCCCATATACCGGAACTTTCCAGAAGGCGCATTGCATTTCTTCTGCCATCCCATGAATTAAACTCACCAATAACGCTTACACGCTTTGCATTAGGTGCCCATACCCCAAAAAGAACACCCTCAACGCCATCCATAACCATAGGATTTGCACCCAGCTTTTCATAAATCTTATAGTGTGTACCTTGATTGAAAAGGTAAATATCCATGTCGGAAATACCGGGAGGAAATGAATAAGGATCATATGTCTCCCATGTATTATCCCCATACCCCTTAAATTCAAGCACATATCTGAACCACTTTTTTCTGGTGGGTATGACACATTCAAAAAAACCGTCACTATGTATCTTTTCCATTACATAGCGCCTTGACCTATACTTATCATCTATTACGGTAACGCTTTCTGCCTGCGGATTGAACACCCTTACAACTATACAGGACTTTCCCTCAAGTTCAATCTCGTGCATACCAAGCACTGTATGCGGGTCACCGTGTGAAGCATTTACTATTTGTTGCAGCTCAATCATACTAAGTGTAGTAAGCATAAAAAATCCCCTCTCTCCATTTAATTTTATTTAATTAATTATACAATATTTTTTTTATTAAAGCTAGTATATTTCTGACTTTTATTATAAAATAAATTTAATTATATAAATCTTAAGAAAGGAAAGAACCCTTTTATGGAAATTTATACATATGTCGACACCCCGATAGGTATAATATATATCTCTGAAGAAAATGGCTATATAACCTATATCGGAAATATACAACCAGAAAGCAGTGTGCTTGATACAACATCTTTACTGACAAAGGCATCGAAATTATTAGATATGTATTTCAGCGGTAATTATAAGAGAAAGTTTGATTTGCCACTGAACATTTCCGGAACCCGGTTTGAACAAAGGGTATATAAAGAACTTATGAAGGTTGAATATGGTAAAACCATTTCATATGGAAATCTTGCTGCAAAAATAGGTTCACCGGGAGCTGCAAGGGCTGTAGGAAATGCTCTCCATAAAAACCCACTGCTGATTGCTGTACCCTGCCACAGAGTAATAGGTAGTGACGGCAGCCTCAAAAACTTTGCTTTGGGCGTTAATATAAAAAAATATCTCCTTGACCTGGAAAGAAGATAAAATACATAAGGGCTGTCAGACAATAATGACAGCCCTTTTATATATTTACCATGACAGCAGACTAAAAAACATATTTATTGCACCGCACAACAAAATACCTGTTATAAGTGGTACAAAAAATGATACTAAAGTCCACTTAATACTTCCTGTTTCCTTCTTTATTGTAAGCAGTGTGGTACTGCAAGGAAAATGACAAATCATAAAAACAAGGGTACATACAGCCGTTTTAAGGCTCCAGCCATTTGCCATAAGGAGATTTGAAAGCTGAGAGAGGCTATCCGCCTCCACAAGAGCACCTGCCCCCGAATAGCACATAATAATAAGAGGCAATACTATTTCATTTGCAGGCATCCCCAGCAAAAATGCTGTCAGAATATATCCGTCAAGTCCCATAAAACCCCCAAGTCCATTGAGGAGCGAGGCAATGTAATCTATAATGCTGATACCCTCAAAGGTTATATTCTGCATAAGCCATATAACAGCACCTGCAGGTGCAGCAACCATTACTGCCCTGCCAAAAACAAATATAGTCTTGTCTAAAAGGCTTCTGTAAAGAATACTCATAATACGGGGCTTTCTGTACGGTGGCAGTTCAAGTACAAAGGAAGATTGTACACCCTTTAAAATGGTTTTGCTTAATACAAAGGAAGCCATAAGACTTATTATCACACTGAATATCACACATCCAAGAACAGTCAATGTTACCTTAAAACCGTAAAAAGCAGTACCCAGTCCTGCCGTAAATATTCCACCAAGCATTATAATGGATGGAAATCTGCCATTGCATGGTATAAAACTGTTTGTAATTATTGCAATAAGCCTTTCCCTTGGAGAGTCAATAATTCGTGCTGCGGTTACTCCTACGGCATTACAACCAAAGCCCATACAGACAGTAAGGGACATTTTTCCATGGGCTCCTGCCCTTTTAAAAATCCTGTCAAGTACAAAGGCTATCCTTGGAAGATAACCTACATCCTCCAGCAGAGTAAAGAGAGGGAAAAAGACGGCCATTGGAGGCAGCATCACTGAAACCACCCAACCTAAAGTTCTGAACATACCCTCAATAAGCAATCCTCTACACCAATAGGGTAAGCCACCTGATATATCCATAAGCCATACTTCAGCAGAATTAAAAAAACTGCTCAGAAATGCTGAGGGAACATTCGCCCCTACAATGGTAATATAAAATATCAAGGCAAAAAGAGATAACATAATGGGCAAACCCCAAAGCCTGCTCATTACTATCCTGTCTATCCTGCGATCAAGGCAATTATAGACATCGCAGCCATAATCAACACATTTTCTGTATATTTCACCTGCACGTTCCGGAACATTTACATTACTGAAAATATCTGTATCTACAGGAGTTCCCCCCTGCAACATAGCCTCCTTAAGTTCATCTACCCCTTCACCTCCGGCAGCACTTGTGCCTATTACCCTTACTCCAAGTTCCCTTTCAAGGGCATCCAGGTTCACCTTTATATTTTTGTGCCTTGCCTCGTCCATAAGATTTACACATACAATGGCTCGCTTAACCCTGCCCAACACCTCAAGGGCAAGCATAAGGTTTCGTTCAAGGCAGGTAGCATCAAGAATGACTATTACTGTGTCATACCCGGCACTGTCAAGATATTCAACAGCATATCTTTCATCCTCTGAAATCGGGTCAAGGGAGTATATACCGGGCAAGTCTACCACACCGATACATTTACCCCTGTAATTAAACCGTCCCGAAGCACTGCCTACGGTTTTTCCGGACCAGTTTCCTGTATGCTGTTTCATACCTGTAAGGAGGTTAAAGATTGTACTTTTTCCCGTGTTAGGATTACCAACAAGACACACCCTGCCGTCAAATGACATCAGTACTCCTCCTTAATACGGATAAAAATATTGTCCGCATCCTCGTTTCTCAATGCCATTACAGCACCCCTTACAAAATATGCCGTAGGATCTCCCCCAGGGCCCGTATGCAAAGGTATCACCTCTGTATTTATGGTAAAACCCAGTTCCATAAGCCTGTTACGATTTTTAAACCCGCTTTTTATGGAAACTATTTCTCCGCTGCTACCTATAGGTATACAGGATAAAGGCATGGTATTCATCATAAAAAAGCACCTCCAAAGCTGTGGATCATCTTATCTTATATTATGATGATCAGCAATAAAGGTGCCGAATTATTTATCTTATGAAATTAGTCCTTACCTTCTGCTCAAGCACAGGAGGTTCCACTCCCTCTGACTTTCCAAGGTCAATACATTTAATAAGCCATGCCATATTCCTGCCAAGTGTACGCATATTCTGCATACCTTCCTCATCCTGCATTACCTCCTCAGGGGTATTGCCATGTACCATATTCCAATACTGAGCGGAAACAATAGGCATATTATTGATAGTAAAGTACTTATTAAGCTGATCAAAAGCAGCTGTTGCGCCACCCCTACGGCAGCTTACAACAACAGCACCGGGCTTAAAGGCAAGCTTTGAACCCCCTGCATAAAACAGCCTGTCAAGGAAACCTGTAATATCTCCTGATGCAGCGGCATAATGTACAGGTGAACCGAATACAAAACCATCAGCATCATCAAGGAGTTTAAGTGCATCATTTACACAGTCATTTTTAACACATTCTCCCGTTTTTGAACAGACGCCACAGCCAAGGCAGCCTGTAGCTTCCTTTACATGAAATATCTCTGCCTCAACACCCATTTCCTCAATACCTTTTTTAACCTCGCATAATGCTGTATATGTACAGCCCTTTGCATGAGGACTACCATTAAAAAGCAAAACCTTCATTTTATATTTCCTCCAATCTGATAATCTTTGATATATAATATTATAACACATTTTACTTAAAGGGCAATGCAAATATTACACATACATATTGAAAAAGCACCCCTTGTCTGATAAAATATAGTCATTGATAAACCAAAACGGAGGATGAAAATGTTTTCAGATAAAAAGGACATTATTAAGCTGACGGCAATAATTTTTGCTGCCATAGCCTTTTATGTAGGACTTAACAATATTGATACTGTAGTGGGCAGTATCGGGGTTGTAATAAACTGGTTTTCACCTGTAATAGTGGGACTTGTGCTGGCCTTTATACTGAATGTATTTGTCAGATTTATAGAAGAACATATACTTTATCGTTTTAAAGGCAAAAAGTGGCTTAGAACAGTCAGCATCATACTTACCATTATATTTATTATATGCGTGCTTTCACTGCTGGTTGTATTTATAGTACCCGAAATCAAACGTACAGTGCTTTTAATAGCACAGGTAATCCCGGTATACTTTAACAACCTTATTGAAAAGTTTAACTCCCTGGATTTACCTGTAGAAAACTTTTCCATCAACGATATTATTAATCTGGAGCAATTCAAGGATCTTACAGGCTTTTTAACGGATCAGTCCGTTAATGTACTGGGTAATGCCCTTGATATAACCACCTCCTTTGCAGGAAAATTCTTTAACGGTATACTGAGTCTTGTAATTGCAATATATGTACTGATATGCAAAGAAAAGCTCGGACGCCTTGCAGAAAGAACTTTATATGCCTTTTTACCACAGAATATTGCAGAAACGGTACATGATGTTTCAAAGCTTTCATACACCACATTTTATAACTTCATAACCGGTCAGCTGACAGAGGCAGTTATTTTAGGTACTCTCTGTTACCTTGGTATGAAACTCTTTGGTTTCCCATATGCTACTGCAATAGGCATGCTGGTAGGAATAACAGCTCTCATCCCTATAGTAGGCGCATTTATAGGTACATTCATAGGCGCTTTTCTTATTGTAATGGTGAGCCCACTTAAAGCCCTTTTGTTTATAATATATCTTCTTGTTCTACAGCAGATAGAGGGCAATCTGATTTATCCTAAGGTAGTGGGTAAATACGTAGGCCTGCCCGGTGTACTTGTAATTACAGCAGTACTTGTTGGTAGCAGGATAGGAGATATTACAACGGTGCTTTTAAGTGTACCTGTATGCTCTATTCTGTATTCCCTTTTTAAGACCCAGCTTGCCCGGAGAGAGAAAAAAAATATTGATAATAATAACTTGTTGTGATATGATAACTTGTATGATAAATATTAACAATTAACTGTATAAAACACCTTTAAACGGTACTAAATCCAAAAATTTTACAGCACCTGATCAAAAGAAAAGAGGTAATAAAATGAAATACGTTGTATTATTGTATGACGGTATGGCTGACTATCCCGTAGAGGAGCTTAACGGAAAAACACCCCTTGGTGCATCTGTTACACCTAACATGGATAAAATAGCCAAGAAAAGTACAGTAGGCCTTGTAAAAACAGTTGCCGACAATCTCAAGCCTGGCAGCGATGTTGCTAACCTTTCGGTTTTAGGCTATGACCCACAGATATATTATTCCGGACGTTCACCCCTTGAGGCAGGAAGTATCGGCATTGATATGAAACCTACTGATGTATCCTTCCGCTGTAATCTGGTGACTCTCTCCGATGAACCTGAATATGCAGACAAAACTATACTTGATTACTGTGCAGGTGACATTTCAACAGAGGAGGCGGCAGAGCTTATAAAGTATCTTGCCGAGCATTTTGACAACGATGAATTCAAATATTACAACGGTGTAAGCTATCGTCACTGCCTTATTTGGAACAACGGTACACTTGATGTAGGTACTCTCACACCTCCCCACGATATTACAGGCAAAAAAATTAAGGAGTATATTCCAACACATCCAAATGCAGCCAAGCTGTACGATATGATGGTACGTTCCTATGACCTGCTTAAGGATCACCCCATAAATAAGGCTAGGGTAGAAAGAGGTCTTGCTCCTGCAAACAGTATATGGCTTTGGGGTGAAGGTGTACGAAAGGAGCTTGCACCATTTACTGAAAAGTATGGGTTAAAGAGTTCTATGATTTCTGCTGTTGATCTGTTAAAGGGTATAGGCAAGTTTTCAGGTATGAATGTTGTTAATGTTCCCGGAGCAACAGGCTATATTGACACTAACTTTGAAGGCAAGGCACAGGCTGCTATTGATGAGCTTAAAAGGGGTCAGGACTTTGTATATGTACATATGGAAGCTCCTGATGAATGTGGTCACAGACATGAAATAGAAAACAAGAAAAAATCAATAGAAATAATCGACGAAAAGGTGCTTGGTCCTATCCTTGATGCACTTGAGGAATATGATGACTACAAAATAATGATATTACCCGATCATCCTACTCCCCTTGCACTTCGTACACATACTAACGATCCTGTTCCATTCCTTATTTATCAAAAGAGTAAGGACGGTAAGGGCGTTGATAAGTTTACAGAGGAAACTGCCAAGGCAACAGGGCTTTTTATAGAAAATGGTCCTGATATAATGAATTATTTTATTAATGGCTGATATTAAAAAAGGATGCGACAGCAGAAATAAACACTGCTGTTGCATCCTTTATTTTTTAGTCCTTATTTTTTCTGTCTACATAGCTTGTATGTAAAAGCTTATGGGCTCTTGGCTTACCTGGAGCATCAAAGAACTCATCATAAAGCATTTTCATTACAGGGCTTTCATGGGACTTTCGTGTACGGCTTTGCTTATCAGAATCATAAAGAACCCTTGCCCTCAGGGTCTTAAGATCCACATAATTTCTTACACTGTCACTCTGAATAGGCTGGCCGCCGCCATTTATACAACCACTGGGGCATGCCATTATCTCTATCATGTGATAATCGGCCTCACCCTTTTTAACCATTTCACATATTTTACGTGCATTTGCAAGTCCGGAGGCAACCGCCACCTTTACCTCACTGCCCTTTATCTTATAGGTAGCCTCTTTAATGTCTGAGTTACCCCTTATTTCCTTAAAATCAGTCTTACTGAAGTTAGGATCAAGTATCCTTGCAGCAGTCCTTAACGCTGCCTCCATTACACCGCCCGTAGCTCCGAAAATAGTACCTGCACCACTGGCAAACTCAAAGGGATTGTCAAACTTGTCATAGGGCAGATCGCTGAAATTAAGTCCTGCACCCTTTATCATCTTAGCAAGCTCCCTTGTGGTAAGGGCAACATCAACATCCTGATAACCAAATGCTTTTTCTTCCTCCCTGAGCACCTCAAACTTTTTGGCAGTACATGGGATAACGCTTACCACAAACAGATCATCCGGATCAATGGCATTCTTCTGACAATAATAGGTCTTTAAAACCGTACCAAACATCTGCTGAGGAGATTTACAGGTAGAAAGATGTGGAATAAGCTCAGGATAATAATGTTCCACAAACTTAACCCATCCAGGACAGCAGGATGTAAACATTGGCAGTGAACCGCCTCCCTCAATACGTTCTATCAGCTCATAAGCCTCCTCCATAATGGTAAGGTCAGCTGTAACATCCATATTAAAGACCTTATCGGCACCTATACGTCTTATGGCATTTATCATTTTACCTTCAACATTTGTTCCTATAGGCATATTAAAGCTTTCGCCAAGAGTAGCTCTGATGGAAGGCGCCGTAAAGAAAACAACTGTCTTGCTCTCATCTGAAATTGCATCCCAGACAAGGTCAATATTACTCTTTTCAGTAAGAGCACCTACAGGACAGGCAACAATACACTGACCACAGCCAACGCATGGAGAGTCATTAAGGCTTTTTTCAAAAGCACAGCCTACATGGATGCCAAAGCCCCTTTTGATAGGTCCTATTACAGAAACTCCCTGTACCTTTGAACAGGCTGAAACACAACGCATACACTGTATACATTTATTGTTGTCCCTGACAATATATGGGGAATAATTATCTATAGGATAATAAACATCCTCTCCCTTAAATCTGTCCTCATCAACATCATAGTCAAAGGCAAGCTTTTGCAGCTCACAGTGATTACCCCTGACACAGGAAAGGCACTTCTTGTGATGACTTGAGAGTATAAGCTCAATGGTAGTCTTACGTGAAGTTCTTACAGCAGGTGTATTTGTATACACCTCCATACCCTCCTCAACGGGGTAAACACAGGAGGCAACAAGGCCTTTATGACCCTTGAGCTCCACAACACACACACGACAGGAACCTATACAATTAATATCCTTTAAATAGCAAAGGGAAGGGATCTCTACATTAATACTTTTAGCCGCCTGTAAAATAGTATAACCCTCGGGCACCTTTACCGGTATATCGTTTATTTTTAAATTAACCTCACCCATATTAAAAATCCTCCTTTAGCCCTTGGTTATTGCATTAAACTTACAGTTACGCTCACACAGACCACATTTAATACACTTGTTTCTGTCAATTACATGGGGCTTTTTAGGTGAACCGCTTATGGCATCTACAGGACAGTTGCGCATACACAATGTACAGCCCTTACAAAGCTTTGGATTGATCTCATATGAAACAAGTTTTTTACATACCCCTGCCGGACATTTTTTATCTACTATATGGGATATATACTCATCCTTGAAATACTTAAGAGTGGAAAGAACAGGATTTGGAGCACTCTGACCTAAAGCACAGAGAGAAGTCCTGTTCATATGCAGAGCAAGCTCCTCTATCTTGTCAAGATCCTCAAGCTCACCCTTACCTTCAATTATTTTTTCAAGGAACTGATTAAGTCGTCTTGTACCTATACGGCATGGTGTACACTTTCCACAGGATTCATCTACTGTAAAATCAAGATAGAACTTTGCTATATCCACCATACAGGTATCTTCATCCAGAATTATCATACCACCAGAACCCATCATACTTCCCAGGCTGATAAGATTATCATAATCAATAGGAACATCTATATGACAGGCAGGTATACATCCACCGGAAGGTCCTCCCGTCTGGGCAGCCTTGAATTTTTTGCCGTTAGGTATGCCCCCGCCTATTTCCTCCACTATTTCCCTGAGGGTAGTACCCATAGGTATTTCCACAAGGCCTACATTGGTTATCTTACCACCAAGGGCAAATACCTTTGTACCCTTTGACTTTTCCGTACCGATAGATGAAAACCACTGTGCGCCCTTCAGGATTATCTGTGGAATATTGGCATAGGTTTCAACGTTATTAAGTATAGTGGGCTTGCCAAAAAGTCCCTGTACCGCAGGAAAAGGAGGACGTGGCTTTGGCTCACCGCGTTTTCCCTCAATTGACGCAATAAGGGCTGTTTCCTCACCGCATACGAATGCACCTGCACCCAGTCTTATCTCTATATCAAAGGAAAAATCCGTACCGAAAATATTCTCTCCCAGGAAACCATACTCCCTTGCCTGATTGATTGCAATGGAAAGCCTTTGTACCGCAATAGGATACTCAGCTCTTATGTATACATATCCCTGTTTTGCACCTATGGTATATCCTGCAATAGCCATAGCCTCAATAATGCTGTGGGGATCACCCTCAAGAACGGAACGATCCATAAAGGCACCGGGGTCACCTTCATCCGCATTACAGCAAACATACTTTACGTCATTTACCTCACGTTTTGCAAACTCCCACTTTCGTCCCGTAGGGAAGCCTCCGCCCCCTCGGCCTCTGAGACCTGACTCAAGGAGAGCGTTGATAACATCATCAGGTGTCATTTCCTTAAGTACTTTGGCAAGGGCAGCATATCCATCGGAAGCTATATATTCCTCCACATTTTCAGGATCAATTACACCACAGTTTCTGAGGGCTATTCTCAGCTGTTTTTTATAGAAGTCCGTTTCACCTAAAGATATAATTGAACCGTCATCATGTATGGTTTTGTCATAAAGCAGATGTTTTACAATATTTCCCTTTACAAGGTGCTCCTCCACTATCTCTGCTATACCCTCAGGAGTAGCCTGTGCATAGAAGCAGCCCTCAGGATAAACTATCATGATTGGGCCAAGGGAACAAAGGCCGAAGCAGCCCGTCTTTACCACAAGTGTTTCCTTTTCTATACCATGGCGCTTAAGCTCCGTTTCCAGGGCTTCAATTACCTTTTTACTGCCTGAGGATGTACATCCCGTACCGCCGCATATAAGTACCTGCTTACGGTATCCTGTCTGTTTGGCAAGTTCCTCCCCCTGCTCCTTTACAACACGTCTTACCTGCACAATATTATAATTTTTTTCCTTAATTTTAGCCAATTCTTCAAAAGTCATGTATGCACCCTCCTATTTCTTGGAATAATAATGATCCAGAATGTCATTTACCATGTCAGGCTTAAGCTTGCCGTAAACCTCGTCATTGATCATCATTACAGGTGCAAGTCCGCAGGCACCTATACATCTTGTGGAATCCAGAGAGAAAAGCCCATCCTTTGTACATTCCCCTGATTTAATACCAAGCTTTTTCTCCACTGCCTCCAATATTTTATCCGCGCCCTTTACATAACAGGCTGTACCAAGACAGACGCTCACACGATATTCACCCTTAGGCATAAGTGAAAATTGAGAATAAAAGGTAGCTACTCCGTATACCTCTGACAGGGATGTATTTAATCCGTCGGCTATCATCTGCTGAACCTCTATGGGCAGATAGCCGTATATCTCCTGTGCCTCCTGTAATACCGGCATAAGGCCACCCGGTTGTTCCTTATGCTTTTCGATTACATTTTTCAGTTTTCTTTCCTGTTCCGGAGTTCCCTTAAAAGTAGTCGTATTTGCCATATAAAGCCTCCTTACAAAAATAACCCGATCGACTTGTCTGTCCCGAGCCTGTCATTGACAAAATTATATCTATATTTTCACATTTATTTCTTCAAATGTCAATATCTTTTTCACTAATTTGCACAAAACAAATATAGCAAAACACATTTTTTATTAAATTTTTACACATTTTATTTACAAAACATTTCTCTGTATTGTGTATTTTGACATAAATATATAGTTGTTCATAAGCATAAAAAAAGGAATCTTTCCTTTTGGAAAAATTCCTTTTCATTAGTATTATTCCTCATCCAGCTTCAGGACACTCATAAATGCCGCCTGAGGCACAGTTACGCTTCCTATCTGACGCATACGCTTTTTACCCTCTTTCTGCTTTTCAAGCAGTTTTTTCTTACGGGTAATATCACCACCGTAACACTTTGCAAGTACATCCTTACGCACTGCCGAAATAGTGGTTCTTGCTATTATCTTATTGCCAATGGCAGCCTGTATAGGTATCTCAAACTGATGACGTGGTATTTCCTTTTTAAGCTTTTCAGCCATTTTACGTCCCTTTTCCTGTGCACTGTCCTCATGTACAATAAAGCTTAAGGCATCCACCACCTCACGGTTTACAAGCATATCAAGCTTAACAAGTCTTGACTCCTGATAGCCTATAAGCTCATAGTCAAAGGATGCATAGCCCCTGGATCTTGACTTAAGGACATCAAAAAAGTCATATATTATCTCATTAAGGGGCAGCTTATAGGTAAGCAGCACCCTTGTTTCCTCCAGATACTCCATACCTACATATTCGCCACGTCTTTGCTGGCAGAGCTCCATAATAGAACCCACATACTCACTTGGCAGGATTATCTCCGCCTTTACAATAGGTTCCTCCATCTTTAAAATAGTTGTAACATCAGGCATATCTGATGGGTTTGAAAGGTTAATTACCTCACCGTTTGTAAGGTATACCTTATAAATAACACTTGGTGCAGTTGTAACAAGGTCAAGGTTATACTCCCTTTCAAGTCTTTCCTGAATAATTTCAAGATGGAGAAGTCCAAGAAAGCCACAACGGAAGCCAAAGCCCAATGCAACAGAAGTTTCCGGCTCAAATACAAGGGCTGCATCATTTATCTGTAATTTTTCAAGGGCGTCCCTCAGATCCGGATATTTTGATCCGTCTGCCGGGAAGATACCACAGTACACCATGGAATTTACCTTTTTATATCCGGGTAATGGCTCACTCACAGGATTTTCAGCCAGGGTAACCGTATCGCCGATATGGGTATCCCTTACGTTTTTAATACTTGCCGTCAGGTAGCCAACATCCCCTGCCTTAAGCTCATCTACAGGAATAAATCTACCCGGACCGAAGGCGCCTACTTCAACTACGTCAAACTCCTTTTCCGTAGCCATAAAACGCACCCTGTCTCCGGCACGTACAGTACCGTCAAAGATACGCATAAATACTATTACGCCCCTGTAACTGTCATATACACTGTCAAATATAAGAGCCTTAAGTGGAGCATTTTCATCACCGTCAGGAGCCGGTATATCACTAATTATATGCCTGAATACATCATCTATATTAATATCCGCCTTTGCTGAAATAAGTGGAGCATTTTCCGCATCAAGTCCTATTATATCCTCTATCTCGTGTTTTACCCTTTCAGGATCAGCTGAAGGAAGGTCGATCTTATTAATAACAGGGAGCACCTCAAGGTTATTATCAAGGGCAAGATAAACATTTGCCAGAGTCTGAGCCTCTACACCCTGTGCCGCATCCACTACAAGTACAGCACCGTCACAGGCAGCAAGGGCACGTGACACCTCATAATTAAAGTCAACATGACCCGGCGTATCTATAAGATTCAGGGTATATTCCTCACCATCCTCCGCCTTATATATAAGACGAACAGCCTGTGCCTTAATAGTAATACCCCTTTCCCTTTCCAGATCCATATTGTCAAGAACCTGATCCTGCATTTCACGCTCGGTAAGAAGTCCTGACTTTTGAATAAGTCTGTCGGCAAGGGTACTCTTACCATGATCTATATGGGCTATTATACTGAAATTTCTTATTCTGGATTGTCTTTCTGAACTCATAAAACTTCTGTTTCTCCTTCTAATATACTGCACATTAAGAGAACATCCATCTCTTACTAAGGGAAAGATAATTATACCATAAGTTTAATCAAAAATCAAAACAACTTTCTAATTGGAGTTATCCTTCTTTTCCCTGTCCTTTAAAAGCATACCCAGCTCATCCACAAAACTGTCAATGTCCTTAAACTGCTTATAAACAGAAGCAAAACGCACGTACGCAACCTCGTCCAGATCCTTAAGTTTTTCCATAACCATTTCCCCAAGCTCTTTGCTGTGTATTTCTTTACGCATGGAGTTAAGTACGGCATTTTCAATATCCATTGCTATTTTCTCAATCTGTTCCACAGAAACGGGGCGCTTATTGCAGCTCATCATTATACCTTTGACAAGCTTTTCTCTGTCAAACATCTCCCTGGTATTATTACTTTTTATAACGGAAAGAGGAAGGCTGTCAATACGCTCATATGTAGTAAAGCGTTTTGTACATTTTTCACAATATCTGCGGCGGCGTATTGCGGACTGATCCTCCATAGTTCTTGTATCTATAACCTTTGTATCGGGGTTACCGCAAAAAGGACATTTCATATTAGCACCTCCAAATAATCCTTTGATTTAATTATAATACATTATTAATGATTGTACAACAAAAAAAGGTAGAAAATATATTTATATTAGGTTATAATGGTAAAAACAGGAGGTGTTTTTATGACAGATAAAAAACAGGCAAATATATTTATGATTTTTTTTCTTGTATACATTTTTTTATTCCAGATACTATCACCGCTTTTTCTTGGAATACCTATGGCATTTCTGATGAAAATGGGAGTTTCGGAAACTACTTTTACCCAGGCTCTTATAGTTGGTCAGGATCTGATAATGTTTTTTATACCTATGCTGCTTTACATGCTGTTTAACGGTAACAAGCTACGTGAGCTTATTCCCTTTAAAAGGTTGTCCCTTTCCAACGCTGTGTATGTAATACTTATTACTTTGCTCATTATGCCCATGATGTCGGTATTTTCTTCAATAACCAGTCTTTTTGTAAGCAACGAAATAAGCAATTTCTTTACAGATATTATGATCAACAGTCCCTGGTGGGTGTCTGTACTAGGTATTGCCGTTATGCCTGCCATATTTGAGGAATGTATGTTCAGAGGATATATACTTACCGGCTATAAAAAATACGGTTTCATACCTGCTGCACTTATTTCATCTTTGTTTTTCGGAATGATGCATCTTGATTTGTATCAGCTGCCCTATGCCACATTTGCAGGCATTATATTTGCCGGTTTTGTATATTACACCGGTTCAATTTATACTTCAATGCTGGCACATTTCATTATAAACGGTTCACAGACATTTATAATGATATTGGCAAGCCGCTTTACCGATATGGATCAGCTGATGGCTGAGTCACAGAACTATACTTTTGAAGAAAGCATCTCCTCCTTATATTCCCTTATAGCAGTGATGCTGATATGTCTTCCTTTTCTCGTTATATTGCTTAAAAAATTTATAAAAAGGAACTTATCAAACTCCCTGGAGTACAGAATAGATGCCATCAAAGAAGACGGGCTTATTGCTTATACAGAACCTGAAAAGGTAAGAATTATTGATAAATACTTTATTATAATATGTATCTTATATATCGGGTATATGTTTATATCACAGCTTTTAGGGTTGTCAATGCAAGGTTAAATTTAATTTTACAGAAAACTATACCCCAACAGTGAAAAAAATCTGTCAATATTTTTCAAAGTTTTTCTTGATTATTTTAAATTTGTGTATTTTTGACAAAGTTGTTTTTTTAATTGCCACACAAATGAATTTTACAAACTTTTATTCATTTTATATTTTATGTAAATTGGGTGTAAAAATTACCATTGTCCACATCAAAAACGCCCTGAAAATATGTTATTCACAAAGTTATCCACATTATCCACATTATTTTTCACCCCACAGGTGTGGATAACCTATGAATAAAAAAGTTATCCACATATATCTGCCAATCCAGCAAAAAAGAGGCTTTGCAATTTTTGTTAAACTTTTTTTGAAATTTCTTTGTATGAAATTTGTATAAAAAAAATAAAGGGATTCGTAATCTTATGTAGAATAATAATTTTATAAGAACATAGTATTATATACTTATTTTCACCTACCGGCGGCTTGCCGTCAATGAAAAGGAGTTGGTTTTATGCGTTACTCATTTACAGGTAAAAACATCAATATTTCCGACAGATTCAAAGAGAAGATTGCTGCTAAACTTGACAGAATAAGCAAGCTCTTCCCTGATGAGACTGAGGCAGTTGTTACACTTAGCAAAATTAAGCTTGACAATAAGATCGAAGTTACAGTTAAGCTGCCTAAGCGCATATTAAGAGCTGAAGTTACCAGAAATGATATGAATGCTGCAATTGACGAGGTAGTAGACGTTCTGGAAAGCCAGATGACAAGATATAAAAGACGTCTTATTGACAGAACAAGGCATGATGCAAGCTTTGCTGATGAGCTTCGTGCATTTGAAAACATTGATGAGCAGTATGAGGAGGAAAACGGTCTTAATATTTCCCGTACAAAGCGCTTTACAGTTAAGCCTATGGATGCAGAAGAGGCCGTAATGCAGATGGAAATGCTTGGACACAGCTTTTTCGTATTCAGAAATGCCCACAGTGATGCCATTAATGTAGTATATAAGAGAAAGGACGGATCCTACGGTCTGATTGATCCTGAAGAATAAAAATATCCCTTGTATTATTAATGTGTAATTAGCAGGAGCTGTTCGGAGTAAATTATTCCGAACAGCTCTTTATTTATATACCAATATATATAAAAAATGACTGTCTGATTTACTCAAACAGTCATTTTATAATTATTCATTCAGCTTTTTTTTCATTTTATCAAAAAAGCCTTCCTTTTTCATAGTATCTCCGCCTTCTGCGGCAAATTCTCTAAGTATTTCCTTTTGCTTCTCTGTAAGCTTATTAGGTATCTGTACCTTAAAGGTAATTATCTCATCTCCCCTGATTTTAGGGTTACGTACGTTAAATACACCCTTACCTCTCAGGGTTACCTTATCTCCCGGCTGTGTACCCGGCTTAACTGTATACTTTTCATCACCATCAATGGTAGGTATGGTTATCTCATCACCAAGGGCCGCCTGTACCATAGAAATAGGTATATTAACAAGGATATTATTACCCTCACGTATAAATACCTTATGGGGCATAACCGTAATTGTAATATACAAATCACCGTTTTGTCCGCCTCTTTCGCCGGCTCCGCCAAGTCCCTGCTTCCTTATACTCTGACCATGTGCAATACCCTTTGGAATATCCACTTTAACGGTCTTTTCAGTGGTAATATTACCCTTACCACCACACTTTGTACAAGGTGTTTTAATAATCTTACCTTCGCCTCCACAGGCAGAACATACCCTTACACTTTGCATCATACCAAAAGGAGTCTGCTGTGTAACCCTTTCCTGACCTGTACCGTTACACCTCTTACAGGTTTCGGCATAAGTACCGGGCTTGCATCCGCTACCCTTACACTCGTCACAGGTCTCAGTAACAGGTATCCTTATATTCTTTACACAACCAAAGACCGCCTCCTCAAAGGTAAGGGTAAGGTTCATCTGTACATCTCGGCCCTTACGTGGACCTGATTTACGTCTTGAACCCCCGCCAAATATATCACCAAAGCCAAAGCTTTCGAATATATCACCGAAGTCCATACCTCCAAAGCCTCCACCAAAGCCACCGCCATAGCCTGCACCGGCACCGGCACTGCCATCAAAGGCAGCATGACCGTATTGATCATATGCAGCACGTTTCTGTGGGTCTTTAAGTACCTCGTATGCTTCATTTACCTCTTTGAACTTAGCCTCCGCCTCACTGTCACCGGGGTTATTATCGGGGTGATATTTCTTTGCCTGGGAACGGAATGCCTTTTTTATTTCTGCATCTGAAGCGCCTTTCTGTATACCCAGCACCTCATAATAATCTCTCTTGGAAGCCATTTAATTGCACCTGCCTCTATTACATACCTTACGGCGGAGAATATGGCAATTCCCCGCCGTAGTCCTGATTATCAACCGTCGATTATATCGTCACCGCCGGGCTGACCCTGAGCACCGCCCATGTTGCACATATTTTCTGCAGTTCCAACTGCCTGCTTATACATCTTAGCACCGATCTCATGAATCTTTGTACTGAAGGTTTCACAAGCTTTCT